>CAYVDZ010000935.1:0-2522 GCA_964450575.1 uncultured Opitutus sp. | reverse complement strand
GAAGTCGCTTAAGGCCTGGCCAGGGGCGCGCGCGACTTTCCGGGCGAGACCGAGGCGGCGTTCACTGTTGATGAAGATTCCCTCCTTCTCGCCCCAACCCGCGGCCGGCAGCACGAGATCGGCGAGCTGGGCGGTTTCAGTCGTCGCATACATGTCCTGAACGACGAGGTAGTCGAGTTTGGCCAGAATGGCGCGGGCGCGACTCTGGTTGATCCAGGAATGGGCGGTATTGGTCGCGATCACCCAGAGTCCGCGAATTTCGCCGCGGTCGATTGCGTCCAGGATCTGATCATAGGCGAGGCCCGGGCGATCCGGAATCGCGGGAGTCGGAATTCCCAGAATATCTGCGACGTGCTCGCGGTCCCCGGCTTCGGCGAAGTCGTATCCGCCCATCAATGACGTGGCATTGCCAAACAACCGCGAGCCCATGGCATTGCACTGGCCGGTGATGGAATTCGCGCCGGTGCCCGGACGCCCGATGTTTCCCGTCATCAACGCGAGATTGATGATCGCCTGGGCCGTGCGCGTGGCTTCGTGGCTTTGGTTCACGCCCATGGTCCACCAAAACGAAACGCGCTCCCGGCGGGCGATGATGGACACAAGCCGTTGTAAGGTTTCCACCGATACGCCTGCTTCCGCGCTGACCCGTTCCGGCGTGAATTCGCCGACGAACGCGGCGAAGGCTTCAAACCCGGTGGTGTGCGCCGCGACGAAGGCGTGGTTCACCGCATCCTGGGCGATGAGCAAGTGGGCGATGCCGTAGAGCAGCGTGAGATCGGATTTCGGACGGGCGGGGATGTGGAACGTGGCGGCCTGCGCGGTCTCGGTCGCGCGCGGATCGATCACCACGATGTCGGGACTCCGTTGGTTGCGCATCACGCGTTGCCACATAATCGGATGAGCGATGCAGGGATTGGCGCCGATGAAGATGAGCGCGTCGCTCTCCTCGAAGTCTGCATACGTATACGGAGGCGCATCGAACCCGAATGATTGTTTATAGGCGACGTGGGAGGTAGCCATGCACTGGCGCGTGTTGGAGTCCACGTGCAGCAGACCAAGGCCGAATTTTGCGACGGCACCGAGCAGCGCCATCTCTTCGGTGACGATCTGGCCGGTGCTGAGAACGGCAACCGCGTGAGGACCGTGGTCGCGCTGGATCCGCTTGAAATTCCTGGTGAACGCAGACAATGCGCTCGGCCAGGAAACCGGCGTAAAGGCGGTAGGATTGCGTGCGTGGCGATCGCGCACGAGCGGCGCGGTGGCCCGATCGGATGCGGCGAGCGGGGTGAGGGCCTCCCAGCCCTTGGGGCACGCCATGCCGAGGTTCACTGGATAAGCGGGATCGGCGGTGAGATTGATCGCTTCGCCTTGGGCGTTGAGATGGATTTTGAGTCCGCAGCCCGTGCTGCAATACCCGCAGACCGAGGTCGTGGTGGCCACGGGTTCCAAGCGTGAAGGAACGTGGCCGAGTCCGAAAGCGGCGGGACGAAGGACCAACTCGTCCGTCATCGGGCCGGTGCGGGCGTGGAGCAGTGTATCCGAAAAAGACTTATTCATGCAGGCATGCCGGGCATTTTGGGAGCGTCGACGGCACGGAAAAACAGCGTGCGCTCCGCCAGTTCTCCGGCCAGCAGAACCACGAGTGCGATCCAACCGGGAGTCACGACGAGGAGCAGCGCCGCGGATAGACCGAGGGCCATTCTGAATGCGACAGCACGGGCCAGCGGACCGCGTTGCAGTCGGGCGGAAACGCCCGGGCCGAAAACGGAGCGAGCCTCCCACGCGAGTTTCGCGAGCAGCGCGACGGCGGCGACAGACGGAGTGACGAGCGCCAAAGGAACGAGTACGGCTGTGCCCAAGATCCGAGGGAAGGTTTCGGCGGCTCGCCAAAAGGTCCGCCGGGTATCGATATAGACCATCGCGGAGCAGGCGAGAGCGAGTCCGCCGAGCGTGGCGGCGGTGGCGTTCAAGCCGTCGAAGAAGATCGCAGCGATCGCAGCTGCGAACCAGGCACCGAACATCATCGCTTCACGACTAAGCCAGCTTTTGCGCCAGCCGAGAAAGATCCGCCACGCGCGAAGGGGTTGTCCCAAATGAAGCACGCTGGCGGCAAGTCCGGCGGCTCCGATCAGCAGCGCAGCGAGCTTGAGATGGGCCGCGAAGGTAGATGAGCGCAGATCGGCGTTTCCGACCGAAGTAGCGCGAAACGGGAAGTCGGTGGGGAAATGAGGCGCGAGACTCGCGAGCGTGGACAAGCCGACAGCTGCTCCCAGAAGCGGAAGCATGACTGCGAGTGGCCAATGGGACGGCTGCGGACGCAGGGTTTGGGCGTCAGCGGCCGCGACATTGGCGGGAATGAGGCGTTGGGTGAGATAGCGTGTGGTCGGCTGCGTGTAGGCCGGGTCCGGGGCGCCCGGGAGGAAAGCGTTGATCGGAGAATCGATCAGTCGCTCGCTGCCGTTAGCGGACCGTGACACGGTCACGTTCACGATGCGGATGGCGTGGGTCGGACAGGCTTGCGC
>CAYVDZ010000934.1:0-2524 GCA_964450575.1 uncultured Opitutus sp. | reverse complement strand
ACCATCCCTCACGCCTTTGCAGATCACGCTCACGGCGTCATGGGAATGCAACGATTCCAGATGGGAGCAGGCGATGCGGAAATCACGGATCCGTTGGTCCGCATCGAACTCGCGATAAAGCAACCGCGCCGCGTCCTCGACGAACTTGAGGTGGGCTCCATTCAGCTCGGCAAACGCCTGCTCGTCCTCGCGCTTCACCATCACCTGGGTCTCGGTTTGCAGCGCATCGAGGCAAAGTTTCTGCACGTCTTCGATCCAGATGCGTTTGCCGGGAGTTTCTTCGATCACCACGCGCGCCTTGCTGCGCTGCGAATGCGGGACCGTATATACACCCCGCGTGTCGCGCGCGTGTTCCGACAACTCCGCCGAGCACGGACACGCGGATGAATACACAAAGTCGAAATGGATGAACCGGCGGTAATCACCCGTGTGGGTTATCACCCCTTCGAAAGCGACATTGTAGAACTGATACCCTTCGAGACCGCTGCGCAGACTCTGGTGCAGCATCGGATACGAGAAGCTTACTTTGAGTCGCGCATCCTTGCTGTTCACGTCCTTCAAATAGGCCCGGAGAATGCGGCCCATCCATTCACCGGTGAAGACATCGTCCTTGTGCTCATAAAACGAGCGCACGATCCGGCTCATGTTGATGCCTTTCAAATCCGCTTCGAGCGAGACGGTCCCGGTGACGCTCGCCTCGAGCGTAAGGATCTCCTTCTGCTTGGTGCGGAACTTCAGGGGAAGTTTGAAGTTATGCACGCCCACCTGCTGGATCGGCACATGCGCGCCTTGGATCGCATCATGCGCCGCTTCCATCATATCCGGAAGCGTCTCGCGATACTTCGGCGAAGCGCGAAATTTGGCATCGTAGCTCCGCTTCACGCGTGCGGGAGCTCCGCTCAAAGAGCGGTGCAGGTACATTGATTTCTTGGTGGTCATGTCGTTTTTGGTGCGCCGGAGAAACGGTTGGTGACGATAACAACCCGGCCGCTCGGCCCGCGGAGTCACCGGCGAAAGGAAAAGGATCAGGGTGGGTCGGGACCGAGGTACTCCGCGTAGTTACGCGGGGTCTCAAACAGGCGGACGCGGTAAAGTTTTCCCGCCGTTATCTGCGGTTCAATCTCGTTCCAGAATGCGATCACGAGGTTCTCCGTGGACGGATTGATCCCGCGGAGAAAGTCCACCTGGTCGTTCAAGTTGCGATGATCGCACTTGTCCACGACCGCCCCCTGCAGGATCCGCTTCAACTCGCCCAGATCCATCACGTATCCCGTTTCCGGATCGGGCTCGCCCCGCAGCGTCACCTCGAGGACGTAGTTATGGCCGTGCCAATGCGGATTGGTGCACAAACCATAGTGCTCCTCATTCCATTTCTGACTCTTGGTTGGGTTATGCAACCGATGGGCGGAATTGAAATGGACTTGCCGCGTGATATCCACGGTCCCCCGCAGCACCCGGGGCGCGGCAACCTTCTTAACAGCGGGACGTTTCGGCATGGAGGGTCAGAAGTAGCTAAAAACGGGCCGCGGTCAATGCGCGGACCCAAAATGCGAAATCACCGCACGGAAACTTCTGCTTTCAGGGCGGCAACGATTTTGCCCAGGACCCCAGCGTTAAACAACAACAGCCGTTCGACGGCGTCTTGCCTTTGCCTGCGAATCACGGAGGCTCCGGCCTGCGTCCCCTTCCCCTCCGCTGCTGCGAGCCCGCATGAAATTCGAACACTTTGCCCTGAACGTTCCCGACGTGCACGCGCACGTGCACTGGTATGTGCAACACCTGGGGTTTACAATTGCCCGCCAGCGGGAAGGCGCGCCCTTCATGCATTTCCTCGCCGACGACACCGGCCGGATCATCGTCGAGCTGTACTCCAATCCGAAGGCGCCTTACCCGGACTACGGCAGCGCGCACCCGCTCCTGTTTCACATCGCGCTGGTCACGCCCGACGCCAAAACCGAACGCGCCCGACTCGAGCAGGCTGGCGCCCACTTGTTCCTCGAAGAACCCCAGCCCGACGGTTCGCTGCTCATCATGATGCGCGATCCCTGGGGCGTGCCGCTGCAGTTGTGCCAGCGGACCGTTCCCTTTCCCATGGCCTGAGTAGGTCGCGTCCCCTCAATTCAGCAACGCCGACCCGCTGCTCTTTCCTCTCCACCTTTCTACCCTCCTTTTTACCCCAAGTCATGAATCTCACGCTTTCTCCCACCATCCTGCTTCGCCGCGCCCTGGCGATTGCGGGCCTCAGTCTTAACGCGTTGCTGATGCTTCCAGCGGCTGCCTTGGCCGCGGACGATTATAAAATCGGGCCCGAAGCCTCGCCGCAGCCCGGCGTCCCTCAGGGCAAGGTCACCAAGCACGCGTGGCAAAGTAAGATCTTTCCGGATACGACGCGCGACTTCTGGATTTACGTGCCAGCGCAGTACGACGGCACCAAGCCTGCGGCCCTGATGGTGTTTCAGGACGGCGAAGGCTGCGTGAATCCCAATGGCACGATTCGCGTCCCGATCGTATTCGATAATCTGAT
>CAYVDZ010000933.1:0-2525 GCA_964450575.1 uncultured Opitutus sp. | reverse complement strand
CCCGCGCCAACCGAGTCTGACTCAACCGTGACGCCGACGCTCACGCCCGCCCCCACGACTTCGTCGGACCCTGCGCCCACGACCGCGGCCCAGACGGTCGTCTGGCTGGACGATGCGTTGCCCGCCGGCGCCAGCGGTACAAGCAATGGTGAGACGTGGAACTGGGTCACTTCGAACCCCACTCCTTTCGCGGGCACCAAGGCCCACAAGTCCGACCTCAAGTCTGGCCTGCACGAGCATGCCTTCAATTGGGCCTCCCCCATTACCCTCAGCGATGGAGAGGTTTTCTTCACCTACGTTTACCTCGATCCGACCAATCCCCCGAGCCAGATCATGCTGAGCTTCGCTTCGGCCACCTGGGAGCATCGCGCGTATTGGGGTTCTAATAACATTGCCTACGGCGTCGATAAAACCGCCAGCCGTTACTATATGGGCCCCCTCCCCGCCACCGGAAAATGGGTGCGCCTCGAAGTTCCGGCCAGCGCCGTCGGCCTGGTCGGTGCCACGGTTCAAGGCATGGCCTTTAGTCTCTATAACGGAGCCGCCACGTGGGATTATACCGGCAAGAGCCTGCCGGCGATCGCCACCACCACACCTACACCTACACCGGACCCGACTCCGAGCGTACCGACCGTCACCGTCGTCGCCACGGATGCCTCGGCCCAAATCGGCAACACGTCCGATACCGCAGTCCTGACGTTCACGCGGACCGGCAGCACGGTCGTCAATCTTACCGCGAACTTCACCCTGAGCGGCACCGCCGAACCGTGGATCGATTACCGTCGCGTGGAAGGCGACATGCCGACCACGGTTACGATTCCCGCCGGTTCCGCTTCGGCCCTGATGACAATTCGCGCCTACGGCAACGCGTCGAACGCCGCCACCCCGACCGCCATCTTCACGCTGGCCAACAATGCGGCTTACACCGTCGGTACCACCCAGTCGGTGGCGACCCTCACGTTGACACCGGCCGCGGCCATCGCTCCGGCTCCCGAACCAACACCCGCTCCGGCTCCGGCCCCGACCGTGCAAGCGCCCACCACCACCACCACCGCGGACACAGTCTGGTTCGACGATACGTTGCCCGCAGGTGCGGGTGGCGGCGCCAGCGGCGGCGACGCCTGGACTTGGGTTGCGAGCAATCCGACGCCGTTCTCCGGCCGCGTTTCGCACCAATCCAACATCCGCGGGGGGCTCCACGAACACTTCTTTAACTGGGCACGCAACACGCTCTCCGTCGCCACCGGCGACAAGCTGTTCGTCTATGTCTATCTCGATCCCGCCAATCGGCCGTCCACGCTGATGGTCAGCTGGTGTTCCAACAATTGGGAACACCGCGCCTACTGGGGGGCCAATAAGATCTCGTTTGGCGTCGATAAGACCGCCAGCCGTTACTACATGGGGGCATTGCCTACCGCAGGTAAATGGGTCCGCCTCGAAGTCCCGGCCAGCGCCGTCGGCCTCGAAGGTCACACGATCCAAGGCATGAGCTTCAGCCTTTTCGGTGGCCGCGCCGCCTGGGATAAGACTGGCACGGCTTCGGCCACGACAGGGACCACTTCGCCCGACACTTCGACGCCCACCGTTACTGAGGTCGTGTGGGTCGATGATGCGCCTCCCGCAGGGGCCGGCACGGACGCGAGCGGCGGTGATTCCTGGAACTGGGTTTCCTCGAGCCCCGCACCCTTCGCGGGCACGAAGGCTCACCAGACGCCCATCGGCACCGGTCTCCGCGAGCATTGGTTCAACTGGGCCACGCCGCTGCAGATCGCCACTGGCGAAGTGCTGTTCACGTATGTGTACCTCGATCCCGCCAACATGCCCTCCGAGGTCATGCTGAGCTTCGTATCCGATAACTGGGAACACCGCGCGTACTGGGGCGCCAACACCATCAACGCGGGCGTCAACGGCACCGCCAGCCGCCGCTATGTGGGCCCCCTACCCGCCGGCGGCCAATGGGTCCGCCTCGAAGTTCCCGCCAGCGCCATCGGTCTCGAAGGCCACTCGATCGTCGGCCTGAGCTACGGCACCTACAACGGTCGCGCCACCTACGACAAAACCGGCAAGGCTTCCGGACCCACGTCCGGCGGCGGCACCACCACGCCGACCACCCCCACGGAGCCAACCATGCCCATCGCGTTGAGCACCGTTACCGTCACCGCCCCGGATTCCACGGCCACCATCGGCAGCACGACCGACACCGCCAAGGTCACGTTCGCCCGCACGGGCAGCACGACCGCCGGGCTCACGGTGAAACTCGCCCTCGGCGGCAGCGCCGTAAAGCAGGTCGATTACCGTCGCGTTGAAGGCGACATGCCAGAGACCATCACCATTCCGGCCGGAGCCACGTCGGCGACAATGACGATCCTCGCGATCGCCAACTCGACCAACGCGAATCCGCTCACGGCTACGTTCACTCTCTCGCCCGACGCCGCCTACACTGTAGGAACGGAAAAAAGCGCCGCCCTGACCATTGCCAGCAGCGGTTCGTCGGGCGGGACCACTCCGCCCCCAACCACCCCCAC
>CAYVDZ010000932.1:0-2526 GCA_964450575.1 uncultured Opitutus sp. | reverse complement strand
CGAAGACATTCTTGACCAGCACATCCACGGTGTAGCGATCCCAAGAGTAGGTGCCGCCCACGTCGTAGCGTTGTGTGGCGGCATGTTTCGTGGCAATGTCGGTGAACTGGTTACTGTATTGCGGCCCGAGGACGGACACCCCACCCTTAACCTGGAATCCGCGAAGATTGCGGTTGCGCAGATCATATTTCAGGAAGCTGGTGAGTTTGTAGTCGGGATTGCCGCGCGTGGGTGAGCGGACGCCCCGGGATTCCCCTTCCGCCTCCATCTGGCCATAGCCCCCGTAGATCGACAGACGGGGCATTAACTGGCCGACCCACTCCACCTCGAAACCGGTCGACTTCTCGCCTTGTACGACCAGATTGCGCCCGACGCCGGCCTGACCCAGCGGGATGCCTAGTTGCGCATATTCCGCCGCAGTCAAGTTCGAGCTGCGGAGGAAACCGTCGCGATACATTTCGAAGATCGAGAAGGTTACAGAGAGCTTGCGTTGGAACAGCTCGGATTTGAGGCCCACCTCATTGATGGTGCCGGTCACCTGATTGGTGAATCGCAGATCCGCTTCCGGATGACCGCCCGGCAGACCAAACCAAGTGGAGACGGTGGTCACGGGGTCCTCCTGCTCGCTGCGCAGCGCGTAAACCGTCAGCCAATTGGTGGCTCGATAGGATAATCCAAAGCGAGGAGCACTGGTAGACTTCGGAGCGGTCCGGGAAGTGGTGTTGCGCAGCAGATTGGCGCCAGTGCTCTTCGCGTCATCCCAGCGCCAACTGACTGAACCTTGGATCCGGTCATCCCAAAAGCGGGACACATGATGCAGAAAGTAGCCGTAGGTATTGCTGGTGTTCCGCGTGTTCTGGTCCATCGCGCGGAGGGTGACGGTTTGATTGTAATTAGGCGCATATACCTCCAAATCGCCGATGGTTCCAGGCCAGCGCACGGACGAGGTCTTACTATCCGTGTATTCATATCCGGCGAGCGTTTCATGTTTGCTCGCGAGGAACGACTGACCAAACAGACCGTATCGGGCAATCACATCACCCTGCAGAATCATACCTTCAACTGTATTGTCAGTGTTGTTCGCCGCGCGCGCCAGACTGATCACGCCGGTCGTGGCGTTTCGTTTCATGATATTGGAGACTGCCATTTTCCACGTATCCGTTCGCCGGTCGTAGAATGATGCACCTTGCCGGAGATAAAGAAACGATCCGAAGTTATGCGTAATGCTGGTAAAATGCATCTGCATGCTGTCCCGCTTGCGATCCCATTGATTGCCGCCGGAGCTTCCGGACGTATTGAGGCTACGCGGCGCAAAGACCTCTGGCATGTTGGGCGGGCTGCCGTCGTGAAAGCTGGTGAGGAAGGGAGTTCCTTCGTTTCCCGGAGTCAGGCCTTTAAAAAAAATCCCATCATACATCAGCGTAGTATTCGGGTTTATCTGCCACTTGATGGAGGGAAAGACACCGTGCTGCTGAGTCTTGGCAAAAGCGGCGTAGGAGTCTTTCTCGAGGTAGCTGGCGGTCAGCCGGTAGCTTACGCCCTTGATCGGCAGTGGTCCGGTGGCATCGATTTTCCCCTCATAGTGGCTGTTGCTGGCGGCGGTAAAACGCACGGTCCGACGCTCCTCGTCGCTCGGCTGCAGGGAGACCGAATTGACCAGGCCTCCGAGTTCGCCCCGACCATAAATGGCCGAAGCCGGGCCTTTGAGAATCTCGACGCGGGAGATGTTCGCCAAGCCGGAGACGAAATTCGGCACCAGGTAATTATTATAATACTTTCGGGTGGTGCGAATGCCGCGGATCTTTACTCCGTCCGACACATTCTGTCGGGGCCCCACATTCGGCACGTAGGTCAGGGCCTCCGCCAGGGTGTCGGCCATCGTGTCATCGAGGAGTTCCCGCGGCAGGATGGAAAGCGATTGCGGGACGTCGCGCAAATCGGTGTTTAGGCGCGTACCGGTGGTCGTCCGGAGCATCTGGTAACCTGGAGGATCCTCGGCCACGGCGAAGGGGGCCATCACGATCAATTCTTTCTGGCCGGGGGCGGCTGGGCTGTTCGGGCTCGCCGGGATCTGCTGGGCACGCATATCTGCAAGAAAGGTCCACAGGAGCACGAGCGTGAGCCTGGCCAGCAGAGGGCGTTGCTTGGGACGAAGGAGCGGTGTGTCGCGCGAAGGGGAGGCAGTGATGATCAGCATGTTGTTGTCTGGGGTTGGGGTTTGACGCGCGACCTCGTTCCGCTGGTGACCACCGAGGATGCCGCGGAAACGCATGGCTGCGTTTATTTATATTACTACTTCGAGAGTGGGGTGTCACTGCAGTTTCGTCGCAGCTCGCCTCAGGTTTTTCGTCATTGCTCTGATGACGAGCCAGAACGGCGATACACGGCCTTATCCTGCGATGACACTCTCTCGGCCCGCCTCGATATAGGCGCGGGAGCGGTTGATGGCAGCCGTGATCTCCGGAATCGTGGGGAGAATGGGAATCCCGCGAGGCGTCGGATGCATGAATATCTCCACATATCCCT
>CAYVDZ010000931.1:0-2527 GCA_964450575.1 uncultured Opitutus sp. | reverse complement strand
CGACGATCGCATGCGCACGACCGCCGAGGGGGTGTACGCGGCGGGGGACTGCACGAATTCGCCCGAATACGTCTATGTCGCAGCCGCAGGCGGCACGCGCGCGGCGATCAACATGACTGGAGGCGATGCCCGGCTCGACCTCTCGGTGCTGCCCGCCGTGGTGTTCACCGATCCGCAGGTCGCGACCGTGGGGCTGAGCGAAGCGCAGGCGCAAAAATGCGGCATCGAGGCGGAGAGCCGCACGCTGACCCTCGATAACGTGCCGCGCGCGCTGGTGAATTTCGAAACACGCGGCTTCATCAAGCTGGTGATGGAAAAAGGCTCGGGCCGTTTGATCGGTGCGCAGATCCTTGCGGGTGAAGCTGGCGAGATCATCCAGACTGGGGCCCTCGCGATACGCGCCAACATGACCATCGCAGACCTCGCGGGGGAACTTTTCCCGTACCTCACCATGGTGGAAGGCATCAAGCTTTGCGCGCAGACCTTTACCAAGGACGTGAAACAGCTCTCCTGTTGCGCCGGATGAACGGCATGATGCCCGGATCCCCTGAATGCGATCGAGGCTGACCGAATTCCCTGAGGAGGGACCTGGATGAACAGGCAATACGATCTCGTCGTCATCGGAAGCGGCACGGGCGCCTCCGGCGCCGCTTCGCGCTGTCGCTCGGCCGGATGGAGCGTGGCGGTGATCGACCACCTGCCCTTCGGCGGCACCTGCGCGCTGCGCGGCTGCGATCCGAAAAAGGTGCTGGTCGGCGCGGCGGAAGCGATCGACCATTCCCGCCGAATGCGCGGTCATGGTATCGCGGGTGGGGAGCCAGTCATTGCATGGAACGACCTCATCAAGTTCAAGCACACGTTCACGGAGCCCGTGCCACCGATGAAGGAGAAAAGCTTCGCGAAAAATGGCATCGATGCCTATCACGGTCGCGCCAAGTTCCGCGGGCCTCACTCGGTCGAAGTCGGCGGCGAGGTGCTCGAGGGTCGTTTCATCCTGATCGCGGCCGGCGCAGTACCGATGCGCCTGGGCATTCCGGGCGAGGAGCACGTCATCACGAGCACCGAGTTCCTCGAGCTCGACCAACTGCCAAAGAGGATCGCCTTGCTTGGCGGCGGTTTCATCGCCGCCGAGTTTGCCGGCATTGCGGCGCTGGCGGGCGCGCAAGTGACCGTGCTCGAACAGATGGACCGCATGCTCACGCCTTTCGATCCGGACCTCGTCGGCTGGCTCGTGGAGAAATTCCACGAAATCGGGATCGACGTGCGGCTCAATACGCGTGTGACCGCCATAGAAAAGAGTGACGATGGTCTCTCCATTCACGCGACCGCAAATGAAGGCTCTGAAGTGTTCGAAGCCGATCTCGTGGTGCATGCGGCCGGGCGCGTCCCCGATCTGGAGCCGCTCGATCTTGCCGCGGCGGGCGTGGAGAGCGAGAAAGGCCGCCTCAGGCTGAATGAGTTCCTCCAGAGCGTATCCAACCCCGCGGTGTATGCGGTCGGTGACGCGGCCTCGAGCGGCCCGCCGCTGACGCCCGTGGCGAGCCATGACGCGAAGGTCGCCGCGGCGAACATGCTTAACGGAAATCATCAGAAGCCGGACTATCTCGGTGTGCCGAGCGTCGCTTTCACGATCCCGCCCATCGCTTCTGTCGGCATCAGCGAGAAGGAAGCCCGCGCGAACGGGATCAAGTTTCGGATGCGGAGTGAGAAGGCGTCGGGCTGGTATACGGCACGGCATGTCGCGGAGGCGACTTACGGGTTCAAGGTCCTCATCGAAGAAGGAACCGACCGGATCCTGGGCGCGCACCTGATCGGACCGCACATCGACGAGGTGATCAATGTCTTCGCGTTGGCCATCCGCAAGGGCCTGACAGCAGAGGATCTGAAGACGACGATGTTTGCGTATCCGACGGGTGCCTCCGACATCGGCTACATGGTCTGAAGCGCGGGTCGCGTGGTGACTGACCGGGCATTTCCTAAGGGAAATACGACTGCTGTGTCCGCTTCGTAACAGACGCTCGCCCGCCCCCGGGGTCAAATGCGCCCTATCCGCCACGTCAGGCGGACCCAGGGAGAGGCGAATTGAGAGTCAGCGGACTTAAGCGGTTCCTGTTGTTCACCACGCCCACGCAAGGCGGCCTGAAGAACTATGTCATGTCCTACGAGACGCGCGAGGAAGCCATCGCCATGGCGGAGAGCCTCAAGGCCAAGCAGGCTGTCCGCTGGCAGGTGATCGACAACCAGACTTCCGAAGCGGTGGCCGAAGATCCCGGGGTCTGATCAGCCGTCGGGCGGTCCCTGCAGGATCCCTGCGCCCTCGCGAACACCTGACCTGTCGGTGTTTGGCCTACAAATGTCCATTTTTGGCCAGAATCGTCGGAGTTACCTTGATTCGCCCCTTTCCAGGCCCACCTAACCCTTAGGGGGCAGCCGGAGAATTGGAATTGGCAAAAAGGTCGCTCACCAAAGCGGAAAGCGTTTCCCGAGTCGCGGCTGCCGGTCCGCGAGTCCTCATGGCCGAAGACAA
>CAYVDZ010000930.1:0-2528 GCA_964450575.1 uncultured Opitutus sp. | reverse complement strand
CAGAAGAACTGCGGGGTCGCGATGCGGCGGGCCGGCTTCTTGGTTTTGTCGATGATGAGGTAGCGATCGTACATCGTCTGGATGCCGAGGAAGTCGAACTCGAGGTCGGACGACGGATCGAGCGCGGCGCTGAGGCGGGACAGATCGTAGTCGAGCAGACGCGGATTGAGGCGGCTGATGGCGACGCCGTGTTCGAGGTATTTTTTGAAGGCGCGCTGGTGAGCGCTCTTGAGCGCGCCGATGCCCTCCTTCATGATATCCCAGCCGAGAACCTCTTCGTAAATATAGGTGAGCTGGATGCGGCCGGCGAACTTGGCGAAATCGGCGTCCTTCTCGATCAGCGTTTTCGAGTTGAGAACGATGGTGGCGTCGAGGTCCTTCTGGGTGATCTGATCATACACCGAGCGGCGGAGCTCGTTTTCGATCTCGTCATTGGAAAGGCAGAGATCGAGGCCGATGCGGGCGAACTCGATGCGTTTGCGCAGATCGGCGCCGTCCCAGAAGACATTGGTGCCGTCGACTTTTTTGACGACGATCAACGCGGACTGGCCGGGGGCGAGCACGGGAGCGTCGGACAAGCCGGCTTCGGTGGACGGCTCGGGATCGAGCCCGGCCTCGCGGGTGACGGCGCGTTGGGCGCGAAAAAGAATATAGGCCTCGGCGACTTTATAGTGGCCGGACTTCATGAGCTCCTCCTGGACCATGTCCTGGATCTCCTCGATGTGAACGAAGGACTGCTTGGACGAGCGGACGCGCTCGGAGACCGCCTTGGTGATGGCGATGGCGGGAGCGGAGTCGCGCTGGAGAGAGAGGAACGTCTTGCGGATGGCGATCTCGACCTTCTGTTCGCTCCACGGCACGACCTGGTTGTTGCGGCGGATGACGCGGAGGCTGGATTGGCCGGCGGTGGTGTGGGTGCTTGAAATCTTGCGGGCGCGGTTGAGCAGGAGACTCTTGGCGACGAAGTAGGCGTTGTTGTCGACGAGCGTTTTTTCGATCAGTTCATAGAGGGCGTTGAGCGATAGCCGGACGGGCGACTGCTTGCGGGAGAGCTCGACGAGATTGGCGGCGACCTCGCGGCAGATGTTGGTGAGCCAAGCGCGATTGGCGGGAGTGAAGATATCCTTCTCGCCGGTGGCGAGGTGCACATTGGTCAGGGCCTTGCCGAGGGTATCGGCGACCTCGGAGAGGTCGAACTTCTCCTCGCCGTGGGGGCAGAGGAGGACGACATCAGGAACGGTGATGGCTTCGCCATTGAGGACATCGCGCCACGCGAAATGGGGTTTCTGTTCGACGGGGGTGTGGACGGTGCGCTTGAGCGCGAGATCGTGGGCGAGGGAGGGAGAGCTCATCGGAGGAAAAGGAGAAAAGGCGAAAAAGAAGAAAGAAGAAACGCGGGCGGTCTTCGGAGGAGAAATCGGAAAGGCGGAAACGGGTGCGGAACTTGGAGGCGAAAGTCGTGAAACGGAAAACGCAGGGCGGCGGAGGCCGCACTGCATTCTGGTCTCAACGTTCGACAAGAATCCAGCTGACAAGCGCCTAGGGGTGAAGGCGTGGAAAAAACTTTATAGAGAGCGGTGAAGAAGCAAACGAGAACCGACGAACTGCGGATAAGCCCAGGAGTAATCGCTAATTTTACTCAACGGTTACAAGGGTCTATATAGAGTTCGTCGGATGGTCAAAGCTCGTCGTCGGCAGCGACGTTGAGCGAGGAGGCCTTTTGATATTCGGTAACGCGGCCTTCGAAAAAGTTTTGTTCCTTTTTGATGTCCATCATCTCGGCCAGCCACGGCAGCGGATTCTTCACGCCGGGTGACAACGGCTCGAGTCCGCAGCCTTCGAGGCGGCGGTCGGCGATAAAATCAATATACGTGACAAATTCGTCCACCGCGAGGCCAACCGCATTCACCGGCAGGCAGTCGCGAATGAATTCCTTTTCGAGGTTGATCGCCTCGCGCATGAGTTCACGCAGCTCCTCTTTGAAGTCGGTCGTCCAGATCTCACGGTTTTCCTCGATGAGATCCATGAATAGATTCCGGAACACCTCGATGTGATTGGATTCATCGCGCAGAGTATAGCGGAACATCTGACCGATGCCGGGAAACTTGTTTTGCCGGTAGAGGGAAAGGACCATGCCGAAGAGCCCATAGAATTGCGTGCCCTCCATGCATTGGCCGAATACAAAGATGTTTTTGGCGAGCAGCTTCTTGTTTTCGGGCTGGGTGAGATCGAGCTCACGGCGGAGACTCTTCGAGATCCGGGTGACGAACTCGTTCTTGCGGACGATTGTCGGTACGTCCTCGAACATCGCTTCGCACTCGTGCGGATTGATCCCAAGGGAGGCGATCATGTAGAGCAGCGAGTCGGCGTGGATGTTTTCCTCGTGCGCGTGGCGGCCAAGGACGAGCTTGAGCTCGGGGGCGGTCACGAGTTCGCGGACCACGTGCTGGATGTTGTCACCCACGATGCCCTCGGCGGCGGAGAAGTAACCGATGCCCATTTTGATGATCCAGCGCTCGACGTCGGAA
>CAYVDZ010000929.1:0-2535 GCA_964450575.1 uncultured Opitutus sp. | reverse complement strand
TTGGCGAGTTGCGTGCCGATGACGGCGATGGTCACGTCGCGGCCCTCACGCACGCGGATGCCGCGGCCGAATTGAATGTCTGCTGGTTGGAATTCCACGCCGTGGGGTTTTTCCGGCAGGCGGAAATAATTGATGAGGCCGTTCGCGTAGAGTTCCTTGAAGAGCTTGTTGAACTCGACCGGGCTGCCGGGGAGCACGACGACGCCGCGCTTGAGGTGGCTGAGGAGCGATACGTCGGTGTAGCAGTGGTGGCTGCAGCCGAGCTGCGCGTAGTCGAACGCTCCACCGACGGAGACGATGTTCACGCTCAACATCTGGTAGCCGAAATCCAACTTGATCTGTTCATAGGCGCGCTCGGTGATGAACGGGGCGATGGTGTGGACGACGGGGATGAGGCCGGTCTTGTTCAGTCCGGCGGCCAGGTTGACGATGGTGGGCTCGCAGATGCCGATGTTGTAGTAGCGACCGGGGCACGTGCGGGCGAACGGCTGCAAGATGCCGTGGCTGATGTCGCCGACCATCACGACGAGGCGGGGATCGAGCGGGCCGATCTCCAGCATGGTGTCGGCAAATTCTTCGCGGAGTTTTTTCATGTTACAGGGCGGTTACCTCGAAAGCCTCTCCATAGGGACCAAATGAAAAAAGAGATGATTTCCTGAAGGTTGAATGAGCAGCTTCAAATTCGCGAACGGCACGGCGCTCGCCGTGATTCGGATCGCCCGCGAACGCATTGAAGTCGTCGAAAAGCAGAAGCGTGCCAACTCGCAATCGTGGGCCGAGCATCTGAAGGACTTCGATTGCCGATTCGTATAAGTCGGAGTCGATCACTGTAATCATGGGGTCGGGGAGCGGGTGTTTCCCTTCAACCTCCGAAAAGAATGGGGCCGAATACCATCCTTTGTACAAGGTATAGGGAAGCGGCATCTTCCATTGCTCCAATGAAGAACGCACCTGATTCAGCGAACATGCGTAATTTCCCGGCTGCCAGTTGCGGTGGATATCAATCTTCGACTCTGGCAGTCCTTCGAAAGGGTCAAAGCCATGGAATTCCAGGTTCAGCCCCAATTCTTTCGCCAAGTTGTTGGCGAACCAAAAACTGAAGCCGCGATACAGCCCGAATTCAAAATAGCCGCCACTAGTTTGGCCGCGTGCGGCCAGTAGGCTGAGAGCGCGATGAATTCCGATGAGCAAATTGGGATGCAGGGTGGCGAACGCGGGGGCTTGAGGATTTTCGGTCTTCATGCGGTGAGTTCTTGGGTGAGTGCGGACATTTCTTCGTCGTTAGGGATGCGATGGTGCCATTTGCCATGGCCCTCGGTGAAGCTGACGCCCTTGCCCTTGACTGTACGGGCGACGACGATCTTGGGTCGGGCTTCGCGGGCGAAGACGAGTTGAGAGAAAGTGGCCTGCATCTCCTCGACGGAGTGACCGTCGATTTCGTGGACCTCCCATCCGAAGGCGCGCCACTTCGCGGGCAGGTCATCGCGCGGCATGAGTTGCGCGGCGGAGCCGTTCCAGTCGATAATCGCGCAGAGATTACCGAGGCGGAGATTGGCGGCGACGTTGGCGCTTTCCCAGATCGTGCCCTCGTGGCACTCGCCGTCGCCGAGCAGCGCGAAGGTGCGGTTGTCGCGCTGCTGGATGCGCAGCCCGAGCGCGGTGCCGACCGCCGTCGGAAATCCGTGGCCGAGCGAACCGGTGCTCGCCTCTGCGCCCGGGACGATCGTCATGTCGGGATGGCCGCCCAAAATTCCGCGAGAGGTGCCGTAGTCCGCGAGGTCGCGGTCGGAGAGGAAACCGTATTTGTGCAGCACGGCATAGAGCCCGCCGCAGCCGTGGCCTTTGCTCAGGATAAAATAATCGCGCTCGGTCCACTGCGGATTCTTGGCGTCGAAACGGAGGACGTGACCGTAGAGATGGTCGATCAAGTCGACGATCGAGAAGGAGCTGGGAATGTGGCCCTCGCCCGACTGCTTGACCATGCGGGCGATGGTGAGGCGGAGATTTTTGTTGAGGATCATGGGGTCAAAAGTCAGCGGGATAGAACGCGCGTCCCTGGCCACCGTCGGCCAGCACGCAGGAACCGACGCAGAATGAAGAGTGCTCCGAGCAGAGGAAGGCGACGAGTTCGCTGATCTCCTCGACGCGGCCGAAGCGGCGGATGGCCATGCGCTCGTTCAGGTATTTTTCGACGTGGGCCGGTCGCTCGCGCGCGGCGACGTCCCAGTAACCGTCCTTCGTGAACACGGCGCCCGGCATCACGCTCGTGAGGATGACGTTGTCGGCGGCGACGAAGCGGCCGAGACTGCGGACATAGGCGTTGAGCGCTGACTTCGCGGCGCAGTAGGCGGGCGGGCCCTGGTTTTCCAGCGCGGAAATCGAAGACACATGACAGATGCGGCCCCATTTTGCTGCGCGCATGGCGGGAAGAAATGCGCGGTTGATCTCGAGTGCGACCTCGACGTTGAGGCGCATCACCTGCCGCCACTCGTCGAGCGGGCCGAGCGGGTCAGTGAACCCGAGATTGCCGCCGAC
>CAYVDZ010000928.1:482-2539 GCA_964450575.1 uncultured Opitutus sp. | reverse complement strand
GCGTTTCATGGGGTGATGCGATTTAAAGGGAGAGACGGGGCGGTGAGGGGCGTGAAGCGGGGGGGCGCGTTTAAAAACGGGTTCGGCAAAGCGTCATGCCAGCGCGGAGAGAAGCCCATGGCTCCTCGGTCGAAACATCGAAAGGATCCGGCGCGGCGGCGAGTTCATCCGGCAATTTTGCGGGGGAAAGGATCGCGAGAAAAACCAAGGGTTCGGAGAAGGGATTGTACGTGGCATGCACGACTCCGGCGGGAATGTGGGCGATCTCACCCGGGCGCAGGATCCGATACTCGTTGCCGACCCACTGTTCCGCCTGCCCGTAGACGACGTGGATGATTTCCTCGCGATGCGGATGATAGTGAAAGGGGTGGCAGTGCATCGGGTCCATGTTGGCGCGAACCAGCAGGAGTTTCTCCGCGGCCACGAGGTCGGGGCGGCACAGCCATTCGTTATTGGTCCACGGGTTGGGATCGCGGATGACGTCGGCGAGTTGAACGAAGCGGCGGGCGGAAGGGGACATCGGGTTTGTTTTAGCGAAGCGGGTTGAGAGCTGCAATCAATCGGGGCGAACACCGGTGTCGAACAGACCGTGGCGGGGGCGAAGTCAGGTTTTCGACGGAGTGCGATCTGAAATGAAGAGGGATGATCGCCGTCGGGATGATCGTAGTCGCCTCTTCATTGGCATCAAGATTCGGCGTTAGGTCCGTTTTGCGGGAGGCCCCGGCATGGCTTTGAACTTGCGCGTGAGATTGGTGAGGGATTCCTCGACACCCATGCGCTCAAGGCTGCTGGCGCCGACGAAGCCGACGCAGTCGGTGCCTTGAATCACGCGAGTCGCGTCTTCCGGCGTGTTGATCGGACCACCGTGACAGAGAAAAAAGATATCCTTCCGCACCTGGCTGGCGGCGTTGATGATGTCCTGGGTAACCTTGAGGGTGTGTTCCCAACTCACGACGGCGCTTTTCACGCCGATGCTGCCACCGACGGTGGTTCCGACGTGGGCGATAATGGCATCGGCGCCGGCTTTGGCCATTTCGACGGCTTCTTCGGGGCTGCCCACGTAGACCACGGAAAACAGGTCCATGCGCCGGGCGAGGGCGACCATCTCGTATTCTTTTTTCACGCTCATGCCGGTTTCTTCCAGCACGTCCCGGAAGTGTCCGTCGACGATTGTGTGGGTGGGAAAATTGTTTACGCCGGAAAATCCCATCTCCTTCACCTTGCCCAGCCAGTGCCACATGCGCCGACGTGGATCCGTGGCGTGGACGCCGCAGATGACGGGGACTTCTTCAACGACGGGGAGGACCTCGAATTCGCCGATCTCCATCGCGATCGCGTTGGCATCGCCGTAAGCCATCATGCCGGCAGTGGAGCCGTGACCCATCATGCGGAAACGGCCGCTGTTATAGATGATGATGAGATCGGCGCCGCCTTTCTCGATGAACTTGGCGCTGATACCGGTGCCGGCGCCGGCGGCCAGGATCGATTGTCCGCGGTCGAGCGTCGCTTGCAAGCGGTCGCGGACTTCCTGACGCGTGTACGGGTTTCCTTTTCCAGTCCAGGGATTCGGCATAAAAAATCAGGCGGGGCTGCGCGGCTAGGGACGAGGTGGGCGAGGCAAAACGAGAGGACGAGAAACTAGCAGAGGGCGGGCGTGGCAGGAAGGGTGGAGTTCACACATCCGGGTGATGTTTTTCCACACGCAACCGGCGGTGAGTTCATTCGTGCCATCCGTGGAGTGCGTGGTTCAACTCCGCGTTGCGAACGAACCCCGTTTGGAAAGAAACCACGATCGATGGTGCGCGCACGCGGCGGTGGTCGCTGGATGCGCGGCAGTGACCGGAGTTGGCGGTGCATCGCATCGCGTGGCTCGGGATCGACACGGTGGCTTCGCCGTATCGGCGCGTGCGGCTTTCCCCGTCCGGTAGTTTTTTTCTGGCCTGCTTGGAGGGCGAGGGCCAGGTGTTGCTGGAAGGGCGCTGGCAGCGCGTGGGCGCGGGCTCGCTGTGTCTCGCGCCGCCGGCGGGTGCTCAATGCGTTTCACGCGGTGCCGGGTC
>CAYVDZ010000928.1:0-472 GCA_964450575.1 uncultured Opitutus sp. | reverse complement strand
GAGCCGGCCGGCACGGGACCGCTCGTGGGCGCGGATTCGCCGCTGCGGATGCGGACGGGCGCGGAGGAGTTTGGGCGCGCGGTGGCGGGGCTGCGCGCCGAGTGGGAAGGCGAGCGCGATGGGCGCTCACGAACCATTGGGTGAGTCTCGTGCACGGCCACGCGCGGCGGCTGGCGCGGCCGTGGCGCGGCGGTTCGCGGGTGGGGGCGCTGTGGGAAAAGGTTGTGTGCGAGCTTGCGGCGAAGTGGAAGCTCGCGACGCTGGCGGCGGCGTGCGCGGTGAGCGCGGAACATCTGCGGCGGCTGTGCCGGCGCGAACTCGGCCGCACGCCGATGGAGCACGTGACATATATGCGCGTGCACCGGGCGCAGGAGTTGCTGGCGGAGACGAACGACAAGCTCGACGCCATCGCACCGCAGGTGGGTTACCACAGCGCGGTGGTGTTTTCGCGGGCCTTCGTGCGGTGCGCGGG
>CAYVDZ010000927.1:1490-2545 GCA_964450575.1 uncultured Opitutus sp. | reverse complement strand
CCGTTCACGCAGTCGCATCACCGTCTAAATTTAACACCACACTATCATGGCTGAACTCGTAGGAAACGTCTTGGTGGGCCAATCCGGTGGCCCCACCTCCGTCATTAACGCCAGCGTCGCGGGCATCATCGCCGAGGCGCTCAACCACGAGTGCATCGAGGAGATTTACGGCACGCTCAACGGCGTGCTCGGCATTCTCCAAGAGGACTTTATCGACCTCGCTGGCCAGTCCCAGCAGCAGATCCGCGCCTTGAAGCACACCCCCGGCGCCGCCCTCGGCACCTGCCGTTACAAGCTCAAGAAACAGGCCGATTTCGACCGCGTGCTCGAGGTCTTCAAGGCCCACAACATCCGCTACTTTTTCTACATCGGCGGCAACGATTCCCAGGACACCGCCGACAAGATCTCGAAGCTCGCGCAGCAGCAGGGCTACGAACTCCGCGTGATCGGCGTGCCGAAGACGATCGATAACGATCTGCCCGTCACCGACCACTGCCCCGGCTACGCCAGCGCGATCAAATACGTCGCGACCGCCGTCCGCGAAGTCGCCGCCGACAACGAGGCCATGGGCCAGGGCGACCTCGTCTCCATCATCGAAGTCATGGGTCGCAGCGCCGGCTGGATCGCCGCCGGCTCCGCCCTCGCGAAGCGCAAGGATCATCCGCACGATCCCCCCCACCTCATCTATCTCCCCGAGATTCCGTTCGACCAGGCCAAGTGCCTTGAAGACGTGAAACGCGTGCTGAAGCGCGAGAAGTTCTGCCAAATCGTCGTCGCCGAAGGCCTCGTCGATAGCGATGGCAACTACGTCGCGGCCGATGCCACCACGGACTCGTTCGGTCACGCCCAGCTCGGCGGTGCGGGCGACGCCCTCGCCGAGATCATCGGCTCCAACATCCCCGGCATCAAAGTCCGCGTTGCCAAACCCGGCCTCATCCAGCGCTCCGCCGCCACCTCCGCCTCCAAGACGGATGCCGACGAAGCGTTTATGGCCGGCGAAGCCGCGGTCGAAGCCGCGATCAACGGCGAGACCGACAAGATGGTCACGCTACTCC
>CAYVDZ010000927.1:0-1480 GCA_964450575.1 uncultured Opitutus sp. | reverse complement strand
AGCATGAACTTCCAGTTCCTGCGCTACGCCCAGCCCCTCATCCAGGGCGAAGTCATCGTCCCCCGCGTGGATGGCGTCCCGTCCTTCGCGCGCCTCGACAAGGTCCGCGTGGACAAAGTGCTCCCGGCTTACGAAGGCTGAGCGGAAAGTTGAACGAGGTTAAATTTCGAGGGCCGGTCGCGAGACCGGCCTTTTTTGTGTCCGTAGTGCGGTGCTTTTAGCCCGCACTTATGCTGGCGGTTAAACACCGGCACGGGGTAACCCGAATAAATCACACTCGAACGAGCAAGACCGGAGTCACAGAGGACACAGAGCCGAGCCACAGAGTGCAAAGAGCGGACAGGGTGTTTGGCTCCGTGTCCTCTGTGGCGGAACTCTGTGCGCTCTGTGACAAATGAATTTCTTCACGAAAATGTGATGTATCCGGGCTAAGGCACCGCGCTACCGCAAACACGCTTCGATCAACCGCGCATGCACGTCCGTCGCCGTGATCGGTGCATCGCCCGGCGTCGCCCCTGTGCCGAGCAGCACCGGCCACTCCGCCGAATCGGCCGGACACGTGCCGTGCGAGCCTTTCACCAGCGACGGATCGAGGGAAATCAGGTCCATGAGCGTGCGGAAACCGAGGGCTTTGCGCAGGAGTTTGCCCGCGACCTTCAGTTTCGGCAGCGCGATCTGGGGGTTGATGAACAGCTCCACGGGGTCGTAGCCGTATTTGCGGTGAATATCGACGCAGCGGGCGAAGTCCGGCGCCTTCGTGTCGTCGTCCCAATAGTAGTAAGTGAACCACGCGTCTTCCGCCGAAAAGGCCACGAGGTCGCCCGAGCGCGCGTGGTCGAGTCCCGCGGCGCGCTGGCCGTCGGTATCGAGCACGCGGGCCACGCCGTCCACGGCCTCGACCGCGGCGCGCACGGCGGCGAGGAGCGAGCGGTCATTGACGTAGATGTGCGCGATCTGGTGATCGGCGATGGCGAAGACTTTGCTCGCGCCGCAATCCATCAGCTCCAGACCCAGCTCCTCTTTGATGGTGATCCAACCGCGCGCACGAAACACGCGGTTCAACGCGATCGAGCGCTTCACCGCCGTGATGCCGTATTCGGAAAGCACGAGGGAGCGCACGCCGCGTTGCGCGTAAAAATCGATGAGCCCGCCCGCCACGCGATCAATCTCGCGATAGTCGGCCGCCAGGCGCGGATCGTCCGGTCCGAGGCGCTGGAGGTTGTAGTCGAGGTGCGGGAGGTAAACGAGCGAGAGGTCCGGTTTGTGGCGTTCCTCGACCCACTCGGCTGAGCGCGCGATCCATTCGCTCGACGCGATGCCGGCCAGCGGACCCCAAAACGCAGGAAACGGAAAGGGCCCGAGGTCGGCCTTGATCTTGTCGCGCAGCCCCATTGGGTGCGTGTAAACGTCGAAGACTTTGCGTCCATCCGCCGGATACATCGGGCGCGGTGTGATCGACCAGTCGGCGGTCGCATACATG
>CAYVDZ010000926.1:0-2550 GCA_964450575.1 uncultured Opitutus sp. | reverse complement strand
CCAGTCGGGAATCGGATTTGCGGTAGAGTGGGTGTCCCTGTAGGGGGCTCCAGACACACCTCGGCCCGCGCGGGACCTGCTGGCCCCGCCTCACTTCTGCCAATCGGCCTCGACCGTCGCCAGACACCGCAACCGCCCGCCACAGTCGGGACGCGCCAACACGTCGATCGCGAAAGCCCGCCGCAGCACTTCCGGTGCGACGTCCGGATCAGAACTTGCCACCCTTGATCACCTCGACCGTCGAGGTGTAGATAATACAGGAATAGCGCTCCAATTCGCCGGACAGGCGTTCGAGCAGGATGTCGGCGGTCTGCTCACTGGCGATGACTTTGATCAGGACCTTCTGCTGGGTGCTAGTCAATTGATCCTCGCGCCATGCGCCGTCTGTGCCTCGGCCGCCGATGCTCTGGAAGACCGTGTAACCAGTGGCACCGATTTGGTCGATTAACGCCGTCAATCGCGACGCCAGGGGCGCATCGACGATGATTTCGATCTTCCGTCGTGTGTGGGTCTGCATGTCAAGCTCCGGTTAGCCAACGGGCGGTGGCAAGATATAGCGGGATACCCAAGGTCAGATTGAACGGAAATGTGATCGCCAGCGATAGCGTGACGTAAATCGCCGGATTGGCTTCGGGAAGGGCAAGCCGAATGGCGGCGGGTACGGCGATATAGGATGCACTGGCTCCGAGGACGCCGAAGAGCGCAGTGCCACCCAGGCTCAGTCCCAGGCCTGCGCCAAGGCCGATGCCGATGGCGCCGCCCAGCAGGGGCATCAGTAGACCGAAGAGAACGAGGCGCGGCGATAACGTTCGGGTGCCGTGAAGCTTGTTAGCCGCGATCAGGCCCATGTCGAGGAGGAAAAAGCAAAGCACCCCCTTGAACGGGGCGTCGATGAACGGGGCAATTGTCGACATGCCCTTGTCACCGGTAATCGCGCCGATGACGAACGAGCCGGTCAGGAGCACCACGCTGCCATTCAGGAATACCTCATGCAGCACCTGTCCGCCTCCAGGCGCGCCGTCTGGCCGCCGCAGATGCCGGCGTGCGAGCCAGAGACCCGAGACAATCGCAGGGGTTTCCATCAGGGCCATCACCGCTACCATGTAGCCCTCGAACGGTATGTCGAGCATATGCAAGAACTCACAGGCGCTGACGAAGGTGACGATGCTGATGGAACCGTAATGCGCGGCGACCGCAGCCGCGTCGATCGGACCAATCCGCGCCACGCCGCGAGCGAGGGCGTAGGTCAGGAACGGAAGCAGGAAACTGAGGGCGATCCCCGCCGCTGCGGTAGCCAGCAAGGTTGCACTGATCCCGCTCCCGGCGAAACCAGCACCACCCTTGAAGCCAATCGCGAGCATGAGATAGAGCGAGATCGCCTTGGCGATGGGCTCGGGGATGGAGAGGTCCGAGCGGGCGAGCGCTGCGGCGAAGCCCAGGGCGAAGAACAGCACCATCGGGGAAAGGAGATTGCTGGCCGCGACGGAAATCGTGTCGATCATGAGCGCCCCTTCTATTGGCTTGGGGCCCTATAGTACACAAGCGCGTCGGGAGCGCAGGCTGCATCTGCTGTTGCCGGCACGCCGCGTCATGGCAGGAGGACGGCTCGGGGAACGACCGATACTCCGCGTCAAGGCGGTTTCCGCAGCTAATGCGGCCTATCCGGTGCGCCGTGCAAAGCCGGCGCGAGGCGCCGATTGATGCCGAGCATCTTCAGGTGGAAAGCCGCAGTCGCGCTCGATGAAAAGTGAACTCGTCTCTCGTCAAATACGCTTGAAAATCGAGGATGTATGAATAAAAGTTACTATACTTGAGACCTAGTTCAGGGTTGCAAGACCACTTTGATACATCCATCCTTTTTGTCCCGGAATGTTTTGTACGCTTCGGGCGCATCTGCGAGTTTGACTTTGTGGGTGATGACAAACGAGGGTTCGATTGCGCCCGCTTCGATCTTTTCGCGCAACGGTTTCATATAGCGCTGCATATGCGTTTGGCCGGACTTCATCGTTAAGCCCTTGTTCATGAATGCGCCCATCGGAATCTCATCAGGGGCTCCCACATAGGCACCCGGCACCGAGATCGTGCCGCCTTTGCGGCAACACATGATCGCCTGGCGTAGCACGTGCGCCCGGTCGGTGGTCAGCATCACGGCCGCCTTGACCTTGTCCATCACGCCATCGAGGCTGCCGCCACTGTGGGCTTCGCAGCCAACCGCGTCGATGCAACGGTCGGGTCCGCGACCTCGGGTCATTTCTTGCAGCTTTTCATAGACATCGTCGTCATCGAAATTAATGGTTTCCGCCTTGCCGTGTTCCGCGGCCATTCGCAGGCGTTCGGGAACTCGGTCGATGGCGATTACACGTCCCGCGCCGAGCATCCACGCACTTTGAATGGCAAACTGGGCGACGGGGCCACAGCCCCAGACCGCGATCGTATCCCCTGGTTCCATCTGGCAATTCTCGGCAGCCATATATCCCGTCGGAAAGATGTCGGAGAGGAACACGACCTTATCATCAGGCAACCCGGATTCAATTTTGATCGGTCCCACAT
>CAYVDZ010000925.1:0-2552 GCA_964450575.1 uncultured Opitutus sp. | reverse complement strand
AGTGAGGCCTTTCCGCCCGGTTCGGACGCTCCCGGCAGGGAGCGTCCGAACCGGGCGGAAGGCCTCACTCGAAGATCCGGACCGGCAACGGTCAGGACGGTCCCGCCATGAGACCGAAACATCCGCATGCCGCGGAGAGTGGCGTCGGGAAGCACACCGCCCGCGAAAGCGAGCGCGTCCAAGCGTGTGCCACCGGGAAAGAGCGTGTGACGAACGCCCACTCCCACAATTGGCTCCGGAAGCCTCAAAGCCTTCCGGAGCCTTTTCGTTTTTATCCTAAATCCGGCCGCTCAGATTAACCACGGATGACACCGATGACACGGATACAGAGAATTGCAGTTAAAGGAGCACCTGACTGCCATTAACCCGCAAGGTGCACGGCCCGAAATGCAGACTGCCTTGGTAATCTGTGTCCATCTGTGAAATCTGTGGCTTCAACTCCTCCTCCATTGTTCCAGGTTTATCGCAGCAACGCGCTCGAGCGAAACGCGAAACGTCCACTGCCGGTCGCCTCGGCCCCGCGGTTCGTGCGGAATCGCTCTTCAGACAGAAACCGTCAGGCCCGACCGCGCTCGCGCCCGTTTGGCTCAGTGATCACACCTGTGCCCACCATCATCAGGCCCGTTCCGTTTCCAAACTCTCGCTCGATCCTCGCTTGTCTCCCCACACCGAGCGCTCTGATCTCTTCGCCATGCCCCTGTGCCGTATCGTTTTCATTGCCACCCTCGCTCTTCTCGCCAGCGCACCGCTTTCGGCCGCTGACTCTGCCGCCAAATCGTCAGCGCCCGCCCCCGCGCCGAAAGCCACCCCGTATCCGCTCATTCTTGGATCGATCCGGCTCTACTCGGGTGATGCGCCGGGCGCACTCGGACAACGCCCGCAGGATATTCCGACGCTGACCCCGTTTCCCGCCGATCCGGCGAAACGCAATGGTGCGACGATGCTCATCCTGCCGGGCGGCGGCTACGGCAGCCTGGCCGAACACGAAGGAACCGGTTACGCGGAGTTTTTTGCCGCTCACGGCATTACCGCCTACGTGCTCAAATATCGCCTGGGCTCCAACGGCTATCGTCATCCGATCATGCTCAACGACGCCGCGCGCGCGCTCCGCCTGCTGCGGGCTTTTGCCAAACGTGACGGACTCGATCCGGCGCGGATCGGCGTTATCGGTTCCTCGGCCGGCGGCCACCTCGCCGCGACCCTCGCAACCCATTTCAATCTGACGCTTCCTCACGGTCCCACGCTCAATGCGGCCGATCCCATCGACGCCGAGTCCTCGCGGCCGGACCTCGCGATCCTCTGTTATCCGGTGATCTCACTGGGCGAGTTCGCCCACGCCGGCTCCCGCCGTAATCTGCTGGGCGAAAACCCATCCGCTGAACTCGTTCGCGCCCTGTCCAACGAGCTGCAGGTCACCTCCGAAACGCCCCCCACCTTTCTCTGGCACACGGTCGAAGACAAAGTCGTTCCGATCGAAAACTCCCTGCTCTTTGCTGCCGCGATGCGCAAAGCCGGAGTACCGTTCTCGCTGCACGTCTATGAGAATGGCCCACACGGCCTCGGACTCGGCCGTCCCGGTCGTGAGGCTCCGCCTTGGGCCGATCAGTTGCTCTATTGGTTTCAGGAGCGGAAGTTCGTCCCCTGAGCGGGCTGAGCTTGCCCCGCTTCGCGCGCGACGCAAAGCGCGGCCCTCCAGCTGAATCACGGGAACCCCGATTTCCCCTTTTCCACGTTTTCCATTCTTCCAGAGATTCCGAATGGTTTGGGAGCCTGGGCTCGGTGTTTTACGCTTTCCCGATTTTCCGCTTTTCCAGCGTTTCTGCTTTGCCCGCGCTGTCGTTTACGACAGGTTCTCGATGATACTCACCAGCGGCAGGAAGAGCGCGATGACGATGGTTCCAACCATCACCGCCATGAACACAATCATGATCGGTTCGATTATCGAGGTCAGACCCGCGACGGCGTTGTCGACCTCGTCATCGTAACTGTCCGCGATCCGGCTGAGCATATCGGGCATCGCCCCGGTCTCTTCGCCCACCTCGATCATACTCGTGACCATGCCGGGAAAAACGTGCGTCGATTCCAAAGGTTTCGCGACGCTGTCGCCTTCCTTGACCCGTTCGTGCACGACATCAATCGCGTTGGCGACATGCACATTTCCGCTCGTGTCGCGGGTGATGATCAGCGCCTGCAAAATCGGCACGCCGCTCGACAGCAAAGTACCAAAGGTGCGGGTGAACCGTGCGATCGCCGCTTTGAGGAACAGGTCGCCGAACAGGGGCATATGAATCAAAAACCAGTCGATGGCACGCCGGCCCACCGCAGTCCTCGCAAAGATCTTAAATCCAATCCAGAGCCCCGCCAGCGCTCCGAGCGCCAGCAGATAGTGATGCTGCATGAAACGGCTCACATCCATCAAACCCTGGGTCAGCGCGGGCAGAGGTTGTCCCTTCAACAGACCGGAAAAGATGTCCTCAAATTTCGGCACGACCACCACCATCAGGATAGCGACAATCACGAGCGCCACGCAGATGATGATGACGGGATAGACC
>CAYVDZ010000924.1:0-2553 GCA_964450575.1 uncultured Opitutus sp. | reverse complement strand
TTTCCACCCCGGCGCGATCCGCTTCTACAAGGAAATCGGCATCTGGAAGGAGTGAGACGAACAGGTGCCTGGGCCTCCCCGCTGGGGCTGAAGTTGATCGATTCTCCGATAGTGCGATTCGCAGCGTAAACCAACATGCCTCCCCGTTCGTCCAAACTTGCCGGCATCCTCGGCGTTGCGCTCTCCGTTTTCACGATCATCGAGGTCAACCGACCGCTGCTCACGCCGCATTCGCAGCTGGCGGTGTTCGCGACGCTCGGAATCGTTCTCTGCCTGCTGTACCGTCCCCTCGCCCTCACGGGAAACGCGCGGGTGCTCGGAAAGGGAGTGGATCTATTTCTCATCGTTGCCGCCATCGGCTGCGGGGTCTTCCTTGTAAGTCAAACCGAGCGAAGTCTGGCGGATTTCCGCCTGAATAACATGTCCCTCGGCAACCGCGCCGGACGAGAGACCTGGATCGATATCATGGTTGGGGTGACCGGCATTGTGCTCGTCCTCGAAACCACGCGGCGCGTGCTGGGTTGGGCCCTGCCAATCCTTTCGCTGGTGTTTCTCGGCTATGCGATCCTGGGCTCGCATTTCCCGGATTGGCTGTTTCCGCATCGTGGCTACAGCATCAGCCGGATCGTTTCGCAGACCTTCCTCCAAAGCCAGGGGGTCTTCGGCATCGCGCTGAGCGTGATGTTCACCTACGTTTTTCTCTTCGTGATCTTTGGCGCGCTGCTCCAAGTGACCGGTGCCACGCAGTTCATCATCAACTTTGCGCAAAGGCTCTTCCGCAACAGCCCCGGCGCTCCCGCCAAAGTCTCCGTGGTTAGCAGCGGCCTGATGGGCTCGCTCTCCGGTAGTGCGGTCGCGAATACCGTGACCACCGGCACCTTCACCATCCCGCTGATGCGGGCAGGCGGCTTTCCCCCGCACATTGCTGGCGCCGTCGAGGCCGCCGCCAGCACCGGTGGAGCCCTGGTTCCGCCCGTCATGGGTGCGGGAGCCTACATGATGCTGGAGATGATCAACCCGGCCGTGACGTATCTCGAGATCATCCGGGCCGCATTGATTCCCGGGATTCTCTATTACCTCTCGCTGTTTCTCATTGTGCACTTTTACGCCAAGCGAGTCGATGCCCGGCCCGCTGAAACCCGGGGCGCAGCGGCCCCGGTCGTGAACGTCTTCGAGGGCTTCGTGTTCGCGGGCGCCCTTGGCATTCTCATCGTATTCCTCTTGGTCGGATATACGCCCTTCCGCGCGGTGACGCTTGCGATGGCGGCGACGTATCTCGTGGCGTTTTTCAACCCAAGGACACGCGTCGGCCTGAGGAAGCTCTTCAGTACGCTGAACATTGCCGCGAAGGACGTCGTCACGCTGATCTGCGCCTCGGCCTGCGTGGGCATCGTCCTCGGGGTCGTCACCCTCACCGGAATCGGCACGCGGCTGCCCGCGCTCATCCTGCCCCTCGCGGATGGCAATCTGCTCGCCGCGCTCGGGCTGATCATGGCCTCCTCCATCGTACTCGGCATGGGCCTGCCTTCCTCGGTTTGCTATCTCCTGATGGCAACGCTGATGGGCCCCGTCCTGAATCAACTGGGCGTCGTGCCCCTCGCCGCCCACTTGTTCATTTTCTACTTCGGAATGATGTCGATGGTCACTCCCCCCGTCGCCCTCGCCGCGTATGCCGCCGCCTCGATCGCCGGGGCCGATGTGATGAAATGCGGTTTTGCCGCGTTCCGTTTCGCGCTCGTCGGTTTCACGCTGCCCTTCATTTTCGTTTATCGACCCGAGTTGCTGCTGCTGACGCCCCCGACCGGTGAAGGCTTCGACATTCCCGCCCTCATCAGCGCGCTCCTCGTCGCGGTGGCCGGAATCGCGGCGTTTGCCGCCGGTATCTCGGGATATCTCTTCCACCCGGTAAAGGCTCTGCCCCGAACGCTCCTCTTCGTATCCGCGGCTCTGTTACTGGTTCCAGGCTACACGGTGATGTTCCTGGGGCTGAAACTCCCGATTCAAGACCTGAGCGGCTTCGCGCTGTTGGTGATGGTGGCGATCAACAACCGCCGTCACGGCGCGTTCCCGGCCCTCGCCTCGCCGACTCCTGCACGGAGCCCGGCCGACGCGCCGTCGACGACGCGTGGAGAGTAAAAACGAGCAAAGACGAAATCGACTCAGGCCGGAACGATCCGAACCGCCCTCGGGTTTACGTTAATCCCGGAAAATGCAGTTGAAGCCACCGATTCCACGGATGAGCACAGATGACCAAGGCATTGTAATTACAGTCCCTTCACCTTACGGGTGAATCGCGGCTCGGAGCCTCTCCATTAGTGATCCTCTGGATCCGTGCTCATCGGTGTAATCTGTGGTTAAAAGAAACTGCTGAATTTAGCTTAATAAAGCTCCGTTGCGGTGACACCGACTCTGAACTTGCCCAGTGCCCGACCCGGCCAAGCCACTGCACGCTCAGAAACGACCCGCATAGACCGCCGCATCGATCGTCCAACCCGGGGTGGTGTCACTCACGACAGTTTCACTGCATGCCGGGTCGAAGATCCCGCAGTGACC
>CAYVDZ010000923.1:0-2560 GCA_964450575.1 uncultured Opitutus sp. | reverse complement strand
GCGGCGCGGCGGAGCGCGGTCGCGCGGTCATCGAGGCGAAACGACATGCCGCCGAAAACCCCTCCCGGACCGAGCTCCGGAAAATCCAGTTTCTTGAGACGTAACCTTTCCCGGGGCACGCCCGGCTTGCACAGGAAAGGCTGGATCCGATGGCCGGCGGCGTGGTTCGGTGTCGAAACCGGGAGACGGCCGGTCAGAAGCGGTGGCGGATCGCGAGAGAGACCCAACCGACGTTGTCGCCGTTAAGTCGGTAGTCGCGGTCGGGGTATTCGAAGCGGCGCAGGGTCGTCACGCCGACGTCGGCGTCGAGCTCAAGGCCGCCTTTGAATTTATACGCGAGACCGGCGCCGACGCGGACCTCGGTGAGGTCGAGGTAGGTGTTGGCGAGGCGGCGGATGCCGGGGGCGGGAACGCCGAGGTTTTCGGTGATGCGGTAATTGCCGCCCATCACGCTTAGGCCGCCGCGCAGGGTCAGGTTGGAATCAACGGTGTAACTCACACCGGTGCGGGGGAAGCCGACGTCGAGCTGCCAGTCGGGGGCGAATTTCCAGCGCACGCCGACGACGGGTATTACGGGGTTGTCGTTGAAGGCGTTGGCGGTGACGCCGAGAGTCCAGGTAAGATCGGGGTTTTGGACGTATAACGCGGCGAGGAAAAGCGGGGCGTTGAAGCTGTCGCCGTTGATTTCCTTGAAGTCGCCGTAGAAGCCGGGCCGGAGGGCGGCGAAGTAGGCCCATTTCCGGGAGAGAAGGCCGCGGACGCCGAGGGAGAGGGTGAGTTCCTGAACGGAATCGGGAAGCGGCACGCCGGTGGAGGCGTCGAGGTTCACGTGGCTGTAGGCCAGACCGGGGGTAAAGATCAGGCCTTGGCGCAACGGCAGGCGACCGGAGACCGAGAAATCGAAGCGGCTGACCGAAACTTCACCGGCCTTGGCCGTGCCGCGGTTAAGGTCGCCGCCGCCTGAGTAGGTGTAGGCGGCGGAATACTCGTCCGCGAGTGCCGGGCGGAAGGTGGCGCTGGCGGGTTGGGCACGCAGGGCGGAAACGAGCGAAAAGGCGAGGATGAAGCAGGGAACGAGGCGACTGTGTTTCATGGGTTCGGAGGAGATACGAATGACGGGGTGTGCCGGATGCAAGTGCCTGAGTTTTCGGGCGGACGAGGTGCGGGCGGCGCCGTAACGGTCGGGATCAGCCCGGCGGAGTTCGCCGCAGACGAGTCGTCGTTGTGAAATGCCTGGACGCGCCCGCCTCGCCGGAGCACGCTGGGTGACCGAACCGAAAGCTCCACCAATGACCGACCATCCGACTCCCGGGAAAATCCTGCGATTCATAGCAGGGGTTCGAGGCCTGTTTTGTTAGTTGCCAGTCCTGATCAAGATCGAACCCATCCGGGCCAGCCGGTCTCGCTTGATGGCCACTTCCACCGGCCTAACGCGAATAGCGGATCAACTAACAACACCCGCCGTGATCCATTGGGCTGCTGACCACCCTGACCACCCCGGCGCTCTGCGAGGGTCTGAGGCGGTCGATTCCGGTGATTTCCTCGTCGGAACCAAGCTATCCTTGGGATGTGCCCGTCGGCTTGACCCTGCCGGTCAACGCTGGCAATTTGCCATCATGGTAAAAACGCAGATCCAGATCCCCGATCACCTCTACCGCGAGGCCAAGCGCATCGCCGCCGAGTATGAGATGAGTTTCGCTGAGGTGGTCCGGCGCAGCCTTGAGCGCACGGTGACGGCCTATCCCAAGAGGGGCTCCACCGGCTGGTTGCCCCCCGTTCCCCGCGATCTTGGCCAGCGCTGCAAACTCGACGACGATGAGCTGCGCCTGCTCGCCAACGAGCCTGCCTACATCCCACGCCGCCTCCGGAGCAAGTCCTCATGACCACTCCGGACACCAATCTGCTCTTCGCCTGGCTCAATCGCGGACACGCGAGCCACGCTGCGGCCGCCGCCTGGTTTGCCGCGCAGGCCGAAAACGCGAGCCTCGCTCTGTGCGAACTCACGCTGGTCGAGCTTTACGGCTTGCTGCGCAACGAAGTGCTGCTTGCCCGGCCTCTTGGCGCCGCCGACGCCGTCGAGACGATCCAGCGCCTGCGGCAACACCCGTTCTGGGAACTGATCGACTACCCCGGCGGGCTCATGGAGGCAGTCTGGACCACCGCAGCCGCGCCGCGTTTCGCTCGCCGTCGGATCTACGACACCCGCCTTGCCTTGGCGCTGCGCCACCACGGCGTCACCGAATTCGCGACCGCCAACGTCAAAGACTTTCAGGACTTCGGCTTCACCCGCGTATGGAACCCGCTGGCCCGTGTCTGAGGCCGGCCACCGGACGCCGGAACGCTCAAACGGGTTCGAATTTTGCACTTTGCAATTTTCCGGCGTGCGGTTGAGACATGGCAGGGCGTGGCGGGACAGGTGCTAATAATAACGAGCCGGCACAATCGGAATGGGCTACCCATATTGAGCTGGCTTGAATATAATGGCAAACCACTCAGGCGGAGCGGCGGAAACGGAGCCTCGCCTCTTCGAGCGAGCAATAGAGCACCGGCACGACGAAGA
>CAYVDZ010000922.1:0-2563 GCA_964450575.1 uncultured Opitutus sp. | reverse complement strand
GGCTTCGTCAGCTTTGGCCGACGCGGCTCCAGCTCCGGGCACCGCCTGGCCCGGCAGATCGATGGCGGTCAACAAGGCCAGCAAGGCGGGCAGCCAGCCGGAGGGGGATTTGGTGGGTGTGGGTTTCATGGTGGCGCTGGGTTTGTTTGGCTGGGCGGAAACCGAGTCCCCCTTTGCAGGCGTAGTGGCCGGTTTGCGGCTGACCACGAACGCACCCGTCGCGGCATCCTGCGCGACGGTAAGCGCGGTGCCGGCGAGCATGCGTTCGAGCGCCTCGCGCGGCGTGAACTCGCCGGCGATCGCGTTGGTCTGCTCGCCGCGCACTCGCTCGATCAGGTAGACGATCGGCTGGCCGGAAAGGCTGGCAAACTGCTTGAGTGTCGCACTGGCGTCACCGCGTGGCAGGTTGTAGCTTTTCTTTGCCGTCTCAACGGCGGCCAACACCGGCACAGTCGCAGCGCAACAGAGCGCGGCTACGACCGTGGTCGAGGATGCAAGGGGGGAGGATAAACGAGACAGGAGCAACAATCCTGTAACGCAGCGGCGGACGAAATGGCCGGGTCCCACGAAAAAATAGTTTGCCAACCCCATCCGCGATCAGCGGTGGCGTAGCACGATGGTGTCGTCGCCGCGGCGCTCGGCCACGATCTCCCCGTCGCGCTCCAGCAGGCGCACGAACGCCTCGACTTCGCCGCGCGCAAACGTCCCGCCGATCCGCTGGGTGCCGAGCGCGGGATCCGCGAGCTCAAGTTGCACGCGGTTGTGCAGGTTGAACTGCCGCACGATCTCGCGCAGCGGCTCGTCGGCGAAATCCACCAGCCGTCGCTGCCAGGCGAGGCTGTCGCTCAATGCGGTGGGTGCCATTTTCTCCACGCGCGGAGGAGTGCCTGTGGCCAACGAGGAAACGACCAGCCGCTCGCCCGTGGAGACCAACGGTGGCGGGGCCGCAAGAGCCGGAACGGCGCCCGTGGATTCGACCCGGACCTTGCCCTCGACGACAATCACCTCCACCGCACCCGCGATGTAGCGAACGTTGAAGGCCGTGCCCACGGCGCGCACTACGACGCCGCCGGCGTGCACGACGAACGGCCGCGCGGGATCGTGGTAAACGGCGAAGTGCGCCTCGCCCGCGTCGAGCTGCACACTCCGCTCCGCGGTCGTGAAGCGCGTGCGCACGGCGCTGGCGCCGTTGAGTTCGAGCGTCGAACCGTCGTCGAGCCGCACGCGTTCATAACCGGCGGCGGCGGTGGCGTAGCGCAGTTCAACAGGCGGGGCGCGGAACGAACGGAAGCCAAGCACGCCCAGCACCAAGGCCGCCGCAAGGCCGACGCCCAACCAAGCGGCGCGTCGCCCCATCGCGGGAAACGTCAGCAGGAGCGAGCCCGGGCGCGTTGGAGAATGGCGGTCAAAGTGGCGATTCAGCTCCGGACCAAACGCGGGCATCGTGTCGAGCAGACCAAGTATTTTTTCCATCCTTGCCACCGCGGCGGCGTGCCGTGAATCGGCCCTGCACCAAGCGTCGAACTCCCGCGCGCGCTCCCCCGTGAAACCGTCGTCACGCTCGGAGAGCCAGGCAATCGCCGCGTCCTCGATCGCGGTCTGGTCGGGCGGTGGGTTTTGGCGCGGAGCACTCATGCCCTCTCCTCCCCGGTTACGGCGCTTGGTTCAATCCAGCCGCGTTGTTCGAAGTGTCGGGCGCAACTGCGCATGCCTTTGAAGAGGTGTTCCTTGACGGTGCCGACCGACAGTCCGAGGTGCGCGGCGATTTCTTTTACCGCAAATCCGTCCATATGTCGTAACATCATTACTTCGCGGCAACGCTCCGGCAGCTCGGACAAGGCCTCGATCAAGGTCTCGAGTTGCTGCCGGTGCTCGAACGCCTCGACGAGTCCCGGTGATTCCTCAAGCGCAGGCTGGCGCTCGCACTCCTCAACGGGGTCGTGGACGATGCCACGCCGTCTGCGGAAAAGATCGATGGCCGCATTGCGCGCCGTGGTGAAAAGAAACGCCTTGGGATAGGTGACGCCGGCCGGATTTTCCAGGCGCAGCAAGCGTGAGTAGGCCTCCTGCACGAGATCGTCGTGGTCGCAGCCGGTGGGAAACCGCTTCGAGAGATAAGCCCGCAGCGCCGGCTCGTGCGGCTGCACGTGCTCGGAGAACCAGCGGGCTTGATCAATCGGCGGCATGGGTAGCGGCGTGGACGTTTCCGCGATCGGAAAACACCCTTTTCAATCTGCTCCAAGCGCACCCGTGTCCAGCGTGTCTTTCGCCAAACAGCGGAGTAAAAAAAATTTGCAAATCGACCCGGCCATAATCGCGATCGCTGCGTCTTAAGAGCAGGCGCCGGCAAAGCCGGTTATTCTCGCGGAATACCGGGCGCGGGCCACCGCGATCGCGGCGCAGGCCCTCGTCATCGTCACAACTGACGACGATCTGCTGGCGCTGAAGAGTCACGAAGTCATCGCAATCCTGACACACCGGCAAGTTCTCGAGCATCTCGCCGGCTGGGGGCGGTCCGGACGGGGGCGGTCCGGACGGGGTCATGTCGTGAATCGTGATAGCG
>CAYVDZ010000921.1:0-2565 GCA_964450575.1 uncultured Opitutus sp. | reverse complement strand
CACCCCGCCGGAACACCCAGGTCTTTTCCACCTTGGTCTCAGCGCCCGAAGTGTCGGTGAAGATTACGTGGCCCATCGTGATTCCAAGATTACCCTCTATATACGTCGCAGCATTCACGTACCGGGCCTTTGCCCAGGGCTTTAACGCAAATCCTTTGTCATTTGGATACGCTGGATCGCCACCCACAAAGTAAGCCAAGGCGCCGGCGCGGGTGACGCGGAACGTCTGCTCGCCATAGGCGAGGGTCGGCTTGAAGAGGACGGGCGCCATTTCATAATTGTAGGCGGCATCAATGATTTTACCTGCAAGGGCTTTGGCGTCGCCTCCTTCCCGGTGAGTCTTGCTAATTAAAAGAAGCGCATCGCACCAACCCTGCTGAGCCGATTCCAGCTGGGAAACTGAAATAGCAGCCGGCCCACCATGCGCCACGGCTTTGGCGTGAGCTACGCTGGAGAACACGAGGGCTGACATTAATAGTCCTGCGGTGAAAACTTGATTCATGGACAGTCTTTATGATAATGGCTTAGGTTGATATACTAGGGCAGTGAGGAATGGCCGCTCCCGGCAAGCAAGTCGGACTGGATTATAAAGTGACTGAAATTTTCCATGAATCGCGGTGCGATGGGCTCAACTGGCGGGATCAAGGAAGGTCGGCCGGCCATCGATCAGGAGAAGCTGCTGGGTGCCCTCCTCTGCCGCGGGCAGCGAAGCCAGAAACTCCTGGACGCTGAAAGCCCCGGTGCCGGCGATTTGAGCGTCGTCGTAACGCTCGATGGCCTCCGGGCCCCCGACGTCCGAGGCGGCAACGCGAGACGCGGTGACATTAACGACCTGCAAGGTGGCGATGGGCGACAAGGGCGTCACTTGCGCGTGCAGGCTCACAGCGTCGAGCAAGGCGATAGCCACGAACCGGGTTGCACACTGTAATCCACATTTCATGGATTTGCTCCGCGGGTTCGATAGGGGGGACTCCGATGACGTATTCACAGACGCTTTGGGCGTTTTTCCCTTCGCGATCCGGCCATACCTTGAGACCAAGCAAGAAGGCTCATAACCTGCTTTACTCCAAAGGAAAACTACATTCATGGATTAAAAAAAAAGAACCGTCAAAACCCCGCACACCTGTCCTCAAGTCGCTCAAAGAAGGTCCGATATCCTTCCCAGTGAACCCGCCTTTAATCACGACTGCATGTGCGGTGCAAGTGGCCGAAATGCTGCCGTCCTCGCCGCATATTCTCAGCGAACTGCAAACCCTCCTGAAGAACCCGCAAAGTGGCGTCCAGGAAGTGGCAGTTCTCCTGCGTCAGGACCAGGGGTTAACCGCCCGCATTGTTCGCATCGCGAATAGCATCGTTTTCAACCGGGGAGAAGGGGTCGGATCACTGGAAGAGTCCTTGGGCCGCATCGGATACACGGAAGTCCATCGGATGGCAGGCGCGGTGGTACTGCGCCAATTGTCGCCGATCGAGTTTAGTTTCTATCCCATCTCCCAAATCCAGTTCAGTCGGAACTCACTTCTCGTCGCCTTCCTCATGGAGGACATCAGCGCGCACAGCGGAGCCAATCCGCAAGTTGCTTATACGGCGGGACTGCTTCGCTCGATTGGCAAGCTTGTGATCGACACCGTCGCCCGGACTGACTTCAGCGGCCGGCAAGCTCCTCCCATTGGCGAAGAAGGCCTGCTGGCGTGGGAACAGGATTTTTTTGGTATCACTCATCCTGAAGTTGCGTCCGCCGTGCTGCGGGCCTGGAGGTTTCCGGTCGAAGTATTCGTACCGGTTCGCGACCATCTCCTACACCGTCTGGCCGTGGATCCGCTCCCCTCGTGCAAGATGTTACACTTGGCCGCAGCGACGGCCGACCAGCATGGGTGGGGACTGCCCGGCGAGAGCATTTATTGGGACGCGGCGGAGGCGAGCCGGGAGGAACTCGGTTTGAGTCCACCGGACCTCTCGGAAATGCTCAAGCGCGCTGAAGAGCAGTGCGAGCATGTCCTCAGTGCGTGGGGGTGACGCCCCGACGAAGCCGACTAACGCGACGAGTTGAGGTGTGGGCGCACTCTCCCAGTTCGCTGAAGCCGTTGCCTCACTCCAGTCAGGCCCCCCGGCGTTAACGCTTGGAAAAAGAGACTTTCGCCTCATCGCGAAAACGTCGAAGCGACGTTCAGAACGCGTTAGTGGCAGCCCCGAGATCACCATTGAAGGCTGGAAGCAGCATGCGGTGGGCGAGACCTATCTCGGGCATTGACGCGGATTTTCCGCAATCGTTTGCTGCCTCTCATGCGCGATTCCCAGCCGACTGACCCTCGCACCTGCTATAAACGTGTCATCCTGAAGCTCTCCGGAGAGGTGCTTCGGGGCGGCAAATCGGGCGATCCGATCGATGGCGCGACCCTCGACAAGATCTGCTCCCAAGTGAAAGAAATCTATGATCTGGGCGTGCAAGTGTGCGTCGTGATCGGCGGCGGCAACATCTTCCGCGGTCTGGCAGGCGAAAAGCGCGGCGTTGATCGGACGACCGGCGATTACATGGGCATGCTCGCGACGGTCATCAACGGCCTCGCG
>CAYVDZ010000920.1:0-2568 GCA_964450575.1 uncultured Opitutus sp. | reverse complement strand
GGAAGCGCGTTTGTCGGGCTTTGGCGAAGCGACTTATGAGCGCGTAGTCGCGCGAATGATCGAGACGTTCGAGCAGGCCACGGGTCGCAAACTTCAGCCGGGTGCGAAGCGGAAGGTAGGCCTGAAAATTTACGCGGATTCAGGTCCGGGTCTGGCCACCCCGGTACCTCTGGTCAAGGCGGTCATCGCCGCTTTGCGGCAGCGTGGTTTTGCCAATGACGAAATTTTTCTCGTGGGTCTCAATGCCCTGCGCCTGCGCATGACGGGCTATTTGCCTTCGCTGGTGTCGGGCCGCACCCCGTTTGCGGGCAATCCCGTTTACGTGCTTGAGTCAGGGCGTTTCTATGACCCGCTCTGGTTTTACGATTCTCCGCTCCCGCAACGCTTCGATCCGATTTTCGCCGAACAACAGACTAAGGGAGTGCCAAACACGTCGAGCAAGGACGAGGACCGCAAAAGTTTCCTGGCGACCCCGCTCTTTTTGGACGCGGATTTTTGGATCAATCTTCCAGTTTACACCGATCATCCGACCCTGGGTATCAATGGAGCGCTGGTGAACGCGACACTCTGGAACGCATCCAACACCGCCCGCTTCTTCCGTTCGCCCGCGAATGCTCCGGCGGCAGTGGCGGAAATGAGCGCGATCCCCGAACTGCGGGAAACCTGGATGTTCACCCTCGCCAGCCTCCAGCACTACCAATTCATCGGCGGCCCCTTCTTCAATTCGCTTTATACGGTGTCCGAACCGATTCTCTGGTTGAGCACCGATCCGGTGATGTTGGACTCTCTCGCGCGTGATCGGATTAACGGCCACCGGAAACGGTCCGGCTTCGAACCCGTGAGCGAGGAGATTCGCACGTTGGAGTTCGCTGAGACGCTGGGCGTTGGTTCAACCAAGACCCAGAATGCGCGGATCATTCCCGTCGACTAGCGAGTAAATTACCTCTTGCGACTGGCCATTTGCTTGGCCCAAGTGTCCCTCTCTCGAATGACATGACTTCCTCTGCGTATCTTCCCTTTTTGATCCAAGCCGTTCTCGCCGCGGCCATCACCGGCGGGGTGATCGGTGCCAGCCATCTCTTGGGTCAGCGCGCGCGCAAATCGAAGATCAAGGATTCTGCCTACGAATGTGGCATGCCCGCGGAAGGACCGGTGCACACTCGCTTTTCCGTGAAGTTCTACCTCACGGCGCTTCTGTTCATGTTATTCGACCTCGAGATCGTGATTCTGATTCCGTGGACCTTTATCTATCGGGAGTTTCTGGCCAATAACATCCCGATCCTCGGACCGATCGCGTTCTTCCTCGGGGTATTGATCCTCGGGTTGTTTTACGAGATCAAGAAGGGCGCATTGCAGTGGGAGAAGTGAAATGATTATTTTGGCTGCAGTCATGACCGCAGGGTCGCGTCAGACGGAAAAGCACCGGCCGTAGCAGCGGCGGCGCCTTGATTTCCTACCATGCGGCTCGACAAGATCATCGCGCGGAACCGCATCGTTGATTTAAAGAGCCTCGATCTCGAGGGGGCGCTCAAGGAGCTGCTCGATGTGTGTGTGGATAAATTTCCCGACCTCAAGCCGGATGCACTTCTGAAGGGATTGCTGGCGCGAGAGAGCACGATGACGACGTATCTCGGTTTCGGCGTGGCGCTGCCGCACGTCCGCATCAAGATGAGCCGTCGTTATGTCCTCGCGATTGGACGCAGCCGGGTGGGTATTCGTCATGACGGCGCGCTCGCCGATGAGCGGGTGCATCTCATCGTGATGTTGATCGCGGGCGAGCGAGCGCGCGATTACCTCCAGGTCCTTGCTTCCATCGCGCGGCAGGTGAAGGACAAGGAGCTCGTCGACAATCTCGTTAATGCCCCCGATCTCGACGCGCTGCACGAGCGCATGATCGGTGGTTTCGGCGGACTGCGCGTCGTGGAGGCGCAGCAAAATCGGGTCAACCGCCTGATGTTTCGCGAAGCCGAGCGGGTTGCGCAGGGCGCGGATTGCAGTGCGATCGTGGTCTTCGGAGATACCTTCATCGGTGGCGTTCAACCGGGCGTGCTGCGCTCGAAGCTCAAGACGATTCTTGTCACGCGGACCGCGCTCGAAACGAGTGATGACGAGAACGAGTTCAGTGAAACCATCCAAGTGCGGTCGTTTTCCAATCAGCGGCTGGCTCAACTGCGGAGCGGCATGCTGGTCGCATTAACCCGCGGCATCATTAATTTTTCCGATCGGATCTGCTGCGTCGGCGGTATCACCGGAAGTAACCAGTTCGACACCCTCGTGGTCGTGGACATTGAGCGGGAGTTTCAGACCCTGCTCACCGGATCGACGGCAGACTTGCTGCCGGATGACGTGAAGCCCGAGGTGCTGGAAAGGATCATCGCGGTCGCGACCGAACTCGGCGTGGAAGGGCGCGAAGGCCGGCCGGTGGGATGTCTGTTCGTTGTCGGCGACAATCAAAAGGTGGGGTCGCTTTCCAAACCGCTCGTGCTGAACCCATTTTATGGATACAAGGAGGAGGATCGCAACATCCTGAATCCCTTCATGGATGAGACGGTGAAGGAGTTTTCGTCG
>CAYVDZ010000919.1:0-2568 GCA_964450575.1 uncultured Opitutus sp. | reverse complement strand
CATATACGTAGGTGAAAGCGGTTGCGTTTGCCTCGGGCGTTCTCCCATTAGACCTCAGCTCCAAGCCCATGTCTTCCGCTCCTGCACCTTTTAGCGAGGATCAGCGTCTTCGCGCGTTGCGCGAGTTTGAGGTGCTCGACACGCCGCGGGAGCCCAACTTCGACGAAATCACGGCTCTGGCCGCGCAAATCTGCGGCACCCCCATGGCCGCCATCTCGCTCCTCGACGAAAATCGGCAATGGTTTAAAGCCAAGGTCGGGCTGACCAGCGATCAGACCCCGCGCGACATTGCCTTTTGCGCCCATGCGCTGCACAGCACGGATCTGCTGATCGTGCCCGATGCGGCGAAGGATGAGCGCTTCGCGGCCAATCCACTCGTGACGGGAGAGCCTCGCATCCGGTTCTACGCCGGGTCGCCGATCATTACCCCGGCCGGCTATAACTTGGGCACGCTTTGTGTGATCGATCGCGTGCCGCGGCAATTGACCGCCGAGCAACACCACGCGCTGGATGTGCTCAGTCGCCAGGTGATGACGCAACTGCACCTGCGCCTTCATGCGGCGGAAAAAACCCGCGCGGAGGCGGCGTTGCGGGAGAGCGAGAGTCGCTCTCGCTCCGTGTTCGAGCAGGCGACGGTCGGCATCTGTGTCGTCTCGCTCGGCTACCGTTTCCTGCGCGTCAATGAACGCTTCGCCGACATCGTTGGCTTTCCCGCCGCGGAATTACTGGCCGAGGGCAATTGTGAGGACACTACGCATCCCGACGATCGGGCGGGCGATGCCGCGGCCGTGGCCCGGCTGATGGCGGGCGAGGCCAGCGTCACGTTGGACAAGCGCTATGTCCGTCGCGATGGCCGCGTGATCTGGGCCCGGCTCACGTTGTCCCTGCTGCGCACGGCGCAGGGCGAACCGGAACATTTCCTCGGCATGATCGTGGATGTCACGGATCGGAAACGCAGCGAGGAGGAGCGGGACCGGCTGTTTCGATTTTCGGACGACTTGCTGTGCGTCGCCTCGTTCGACGGGCGGCTGGAGCAGGTGAATCCGGCGTGGACGCGCTGCCTCGGCTGGAGTGAGGCGGAGTTGAAGGGCCGGCCCGCGATGGAGTTCGTGATGGAGGAGGACCGCGCGGCGACGATCCGCGCGCACGATAATCTCGTCCAGGGTGAGGGGGTGAAAAATTTTGAAAACCGCCTCATGTGCAAGGACGGTTCGTATCAATGGCTGTCTTGGAATTCCCACCCCCTCCCCGAGTCGCGGCAGGTGTTTGCCGCGGCGCGCGATGTGACCGAACGTCGCCGGCATGACGCGCAACTCCACTTGCTCGAAACGTGCGTCGCCCATCTCAACGACGTCGTCCTGATCACCGAAGCCGACCAGATCGACGAACCGGGGCCGCGCATCGTATTTGTGAATGAGGCGTTCGAGCGGCTGAGCGGCTATTCGCGCGCGGAGGCGATCGGGCTGACGCCGCGCATCCTCCAGGGGCCGTTGACGGATCGGGCCGAGCTGAAACGCGTTCGCGCCGCGCTGCGGGATCGCGTGCCGGTTCGCGCGGAACTCATCAACTACTCGAAGGCCGGCCAAGCGTATTGGATCGAGCTGAACCTCGCGCCGGTGCGAGCCGCGGATGGCACGGTCACGCACTTCGTGGCGATCCAGCGCGACATTTCCGAGCGCAAGCGAGCGGAGGAAGCGCTGCGCGCCAGCGAGGAGCGGATGCAGTTCGTGATGGAGTCCGCACGCGTTGGCTACTGGGAGCTGAACACTGTCACCAACGAAACGCATCGTTCGCTCCGCCATGACGAATGTTTCGGCTACAAAGAGCTTCTGCCGCAGTGGGGCTACGATACGTTTCTCGCGCATGTCCATCCGGACGACCGGGAGACGGTTAATCAGTGCTTCCAAAACGCGAGCTCCGGCAACGGCGACTATAATGTCGAGTTTCGCGTCATCTGGCCCGACCAGTCCGTTCACTGGCTGCTTTCCATCGGTAAATTCACGCGCGATGCCGCTGGGAAACCCGTCCGCGTTTCGGGCGTGGAGCTCGATATCACGGAACGAAAGGAAGCGACCGAGCAAGTGCGGCACCACGCCGACCGCCTGCGGGAATCGGAAGCACAATATCGACTGCTCTTCGCGGACAATCCTCACCCGATGTGGGTGTTCGATTTCGAGACGCTGAAGTTTCTCGCCGTCAATACGGAGGCGGAGCGTCATTACGGTTATACGGCGGAGGAATTTCTCCGGATGGCGATCACGGATCTTCGCACACCGGGGGACGCGGCAGAGCTGCGGTTGGAATTGGAAATCCAGTCGCCCCTCGGGCGGCGGAGACGGCGGTCCCGCCATCTCAAAAAGGATGGCTCGCTCATCCTGGTCGACGCCACCTCCGACGCCATCACGTTTGCCGGACGCGCGGGCCGATTGGTCGTGGCCCACGATATCACCGACCGGGTGCGGGCGGAAAACGAGGCGGTGCGCTCCACGCGCGCCCTGCAAACGCTGTCGCGATGCAACGAGGCGCTCATTCGTTCCGAGACCGAACAGGCACTGCTCGCGGCCATCT
>CAYVDZ010000918.1:0-2571 GCA_964450575.1 uncultured Opitutus sp. | reverse complement strand
GATCGAGGGCTTCGTTGACGCGTGACATGGGGAATTTCTCGATGATGGGTGCGATCCCATGCCGGGCGCAGAACGCGAGCATGCGCGCGGTCGTGGGGGGGCTGCCGACGGGAGAGCCGGAGACTTCACGCTGCTGCATGATGAGCGCGAATGCGCCCACGGGAATTGGCTCCAGCACGGCGCCGACGATGTGCAGCCGGCCTTTCGGGCCGAGGGTGCCAATGATGGCTTCCCAGTCGAGCGGGACGTTGACCGTCGAGATCACGAAATCGAATGCGCCTGCCAGTTGCTTCATCGCCGCGGCATCCCGCGTGTTCGCGACGTGATGTGCTCCGAGGCCGCGCGCCTCGTCGTGCTTGGAGTCGCTCGAGGTAAATGCCGTCACCTCGCATCCCCATTTATTGAGGAAGCGGAGCGCCAGATGTCCGAGCCCGCCGATGCCGATGACGGCCACGCGGTCGGTGGGTTTTACTCGAAACTGTACGAGCGGATTGAATACGGTCGAGCCCCCGCAGAAGAGGGGGCCCGCCGACTCCAAGGGGAGATTCCCGGGCAGGGGAATTGCCCACGCCCAGTGGCAGCGGACGCGCTCGGCAAAGCCGCCATGGCGTTGGACGATGGTGGCCTCGGCTTGCGCGCAAAAATTCTGATCCCCGCTCATGCATTGCGGGCAGGCGAGGCAGCTGCTCGAGTTCCACCCGAGGCCGACGCGTTCGCCGATCTTCCGGCCTTTGGCTTGCGCGCCCATGGCCGTAATGGTGCCAACGACCTCGTGACCGGCCACGAGCGGGTACGCGCTCATGCCCCATTCATTGTCGAGCATGGATATGTCCGAATGACAAATACCACAGTGGCTGACCGTGATCTCAACCTGATCAGGTCCGAGAGGACCGGCGTCGTATTCAAACGGTTCCAGGCGCGCGCCCTTCGCGGATGCGGCATAGCCGCGGATCTTTGACGTCATAGCGCAGCGTGCAGCCACTCGCACCGTGGGTCAACTTCCGAGGCGGCTAATCGCTATATCAGGATGCAAAAGGGTGCGCAACCGCGAGCCCGATCCCGCCGCGCCGCGCGTCCGCGATAGAAGATTCCGAAGATTTTTTCCTGCGCCTCGGGTTCGATGCCAATGCCGTTGTCGCGGAAGAAAAGCTGCACGGTGGACTCATCTGGAACTTCGGTCCCACGCGGCACCCCGCGATCAATGATCCAGCGGTAGCGGCCGCGGTGATGCCTCAGGCCCATGCCTGACGCCAGGAACGAACCATTCAGCTCAATGATCGCTCCGTTTTCCGAGGGTGTGATCGAGGGAGTTCTTCAACTTGCCGGCTGCGCCATCGATCGCCTGCTGCAGGTTCGCGGCATCATGCATGACGGCGATCGGCTGGCGGCCCTCGATGCGTGCTTCCATCATGCAACGTTTGTCGGATGTACCCGGTTTCGCGCTGTTCTCATCACTCAGGTGAACTTCCACCCGCGTGATATGAGCCGCGAGATGGCGCAGCGCGCGTTCCACCACGCCCTCGGCGTATTGATTCAAGCGCGCGTCCCCGGCAATATTCTTATCGGTGTTGATCTGGATTTTCATCAGGTGTTTTCTAGCCTGCCTGCGATTGAATAGCCAAGCGGTAGGGCAGTTATATATATATCAATTTTGCTGCGAACCCGATAAGCTCGCCGGCGCGGTCGGAGAGATTTAGGTTAGTTTCACCACCATTTTGCCGACATTCTTTCCGGTAAAGAGACCGATGAAGGCGTCCGCCGCCGCCTCGATGCCCTGCACCACGGTTTCATTGTGCCGGAGCTTCCCGGCTTGATAATAGGCACCCATTTCCTGCAGGAATTCGTCCTGACGGTCCAGCCAGTCTCCGACGATCAGGCCCTTCATGGTCAGGCGTTTGGTAGTGATATTAAACAAGTTGGACGGGCCTGCCTGGGGCTTGACGTCGTTATAGCCGGAAATGCTGCCGCAGGCGATGATGCGGCCATTGACGCGCAGGACCGTGAGTGCGGCGGCTAATGATTCACCGCCGACGTTATCGAAGTAAACATCGATTCCCTCGGGTGCGGCCTGCTGGAGCAGCTCCACGATGGGGGCGCTCTTGTAGTTAAATGCCGCATCGAATCCGTAGTCCTTTCGTAGCAGGACGATTTTTGAGTCAGACCCGGCGGAGCCGATCACCCGGCAGCCTCGGAGCCTGGCTAATTGTCCGGCCACGCTGCCGACGGCACCGGCGGCGCTCGATATATAGACAATATCACCGGCTTTGACGTCCACGAGTTTTAGGCCGGCCCACGCGGTCATCCCGGTCATTCCGAGTGCGCCGAGATAAACCGACAGCGGTTGGATCTGACTGCTCACGGCATGCAATTCTTCCGGTGACGCGATGAAGTATTCGCGCCAGCCCTTTTGGGACGTGACGAAATCTCCTGGCTTGAAGGCATCGGCGCGCGATTCGATCACCTCGCCCACGGCACCGCCGGACAGGGGCTCGCCAATTTCAAAGGGAGGAGTGTAGGACTTTCCGGCGTTCATCCGGCCACGCATGTAGGGGTCCACCGACATATATAAAT
>CAYVDZ010000917.1:0-2572 GCA_964450575.1 uncultured Opitutus sp. | reverse complement strand
TTCCTTGTCACCCAGCGGCGAGCCGTGCGCCCCAAAGGTGTCCTGCTTGTTCGGTGAGCCATACCCGATATGCGTGCGCACGAGAATCAGCGAGGGACGTTCCAGCTCGGCTTGCGCCGAACGCAGCGCACGGTCAATCGCTGCAAGATCGTTGCCATTTTCAACGGTCTGCGTATGCCAGCCGTACGCTTCGAATCGCAGGGCGCGATGCTCCGTGAAAGTGATGTGAGTTCCCGCGGAGAGCGTGATGTGGTTGTCGTCGTAGAGGCACACCAGTTTGCCCAGCTTCAAATGACCGGCGAGCGACGCAGCCTCGGACGCCACGCCTTCCATCAAGTCGCCGTCGCTGACGAGCGTGTAAGTGTGATGATTGACGATCGTGTGGCCCGGACGGTTGTAGCGCGCCGCGAGATGGCTTTCCGCAATCGCGAGGCCGACGCTATTGGCGAATCCCTGGCCGAGGGGACCGGTCGTCGTCTCCACTCCCGGCGTCAGCCCGCGCTCCGGATGCCCCGGACACTTACTGCGCCACTGGCGAAATTGTTTAATTTGTTCCAGCGGCAAATCGTAGCCCGTCAGATGCAGCAAGCTGTAGAGCAACATCGAGCCGTGGCCGGCCGACAGGACGAACCGGTCTCGATTGATCCAATGCGGATTGGTCGGGTTATGCCGAAGGAACCCCGTCCACAACACATAGGCCATCGGCGCAGCGCCCATTGGCAGACCAGGGTGGCCGCTGTTGGCTTTCTCGACAGCGTCCACCGACAGGAATCGAATGGTGTTGATCGACTGCTGATCCAATTGCCCTGGATAGAGACTTAAAGCGGTTATCATACTCATGTCCTTTCCATCGCGGCACTATATTCACCACGGCGCGCAGCCCGATTGCATCGGGCCCGACGCAGCAGGGCCGCCTGAGCCGCCGCCACATTGGCTTCGTCCCCGCACCATATTTCCAACGCCGGTTGCTGGATGGCGCGGGCAAATGAAAACGCCAACGCCCAAGGCGCGCTCGACTTGAATCGAACATTCATGGCGTTCGAACGGGACGAGGCCAGTTCGGCGGATTGGCCGCCGGCCAGGAACGCAATCCCCGGAACCGCGGCCGGAACGGTTCGCAAGAGACATTGCACCGTGGCGTCGGCCACTTCGTCCACCGATACCTGCTGCGGGTAGACAGTACATTAGCGACCAATGCCCGTGCGGTATCTATAAGTCTTTCTGTGTTCATACTGGTTTTTGCCATTTCCAGTCGCGGATTTCGGGCATGTCCTGCCCGTAGCGGGTGATGTAGTGCCTGTGTTCGATGAGCTTGTCCTTGAGCTGTTGTTTCAGGTAGATGCCTTTTTCGCCGGCCTGCGGGACGCGGTCGATCGTATCCATGACGAGATGGAAACGGTCCATGTCGTTCAGCACTGTCATGTCGAAGGGCGTGGTGATGGTGCCTTCTTCCTTGTAGCCGCGGACGTGAATGTTGACGTGGTTGGTACGCCGGTAAGTCAGCCGATGGATCAACCACGGATAGCCGTGGAAGGCGAAAATGACCGGCTTGTCGCGGGTGAAGAGCCCGTCGAAATCCATGTCGCTCAAGCCGTGCGGATGCTCGGTTTTCGGCTGCAGACGCATCAAATCGACGACGTTAACGACGCGAATTTTCAGCTCGGGCAGATGCTCGCGCAGGATGGAAACGGCCGCCAGCGTTTCCAGCGTCGGCACGTCGCCCGCGCAGGCCATGACGACATCGGGCGCCGCGTTCTGATCATTGCTCGCCCACGACCAGATGCCGATACCCTTGGTGCAATGCTTGACCGCTTGATCCATCGTCAGCCACTGCGGCGCCGGGTGTTTTCCGGCGACCACCACGTTGACGTAATGGCGGCTGCGCAGGCAATGATCCATCACTGAGAGCAGGCAGTTCGCGTCCGGCGGCAGATACACCCGCACCACCTCGGCTTTCTTGGTCATGACATGATCGATAAAACCGGGGTCCTGATGGGTGAAGCCGTTGTGGTCCTGTCGCCAGACATGCGAAGCCAGCAGGTAGTTCAGCGATGCGATCTTGCGCCGCCACGGCAGGTGCAACGTGACTTCAAGCCACTTTGCGTGCTGGTTAAACATCGAGTCGATAATGTGAATGAACGCTTCATAGCAGTTGAAGATGCCATGCCGCCCGGTCAGGAGGTAACCTTCGAGCCAGCCTTCGCATTGGTGCTCGCTCAGCATCGAGTCGAGCACGCGTCCGGCGGGCGCGAGAAATTCGTCGTTCGGCGCAGTCGCGGCGTCCCATTGGCGATTGGTCACTTCAAAAAGAGCGCCCAGCCGGTTGGAGAGCGTCTCGTCCGGCCCAAAGACGCGGAAATTTCGCCGCTCCTGGTTCAACTTCGCCACATCGCGCAGGAAAGGGCCGAGCACGCTCGTATCACCTATGCCGGGTATCCCCGGGGTGGGCACGTCGGCTGCGTAATCGCGGAAATCCGGCATCCGCAAATCGCGAAGCAGGATGCCGCCGTTGGCGTGGGGATTCGCGCCCATGCGTCGTTCGCCCGTGGGCGCCAAGTTGGCCAGTTCCGGC
>CAYVDZ010000916.1:0-2574 GCA_964450575.1 uncultured Opitutus sp. | reverse complement strand
GAAGAAGCCACGTGGGACAGTGAAAGCCTCAACCATCATCGCCGTTATCCGGATGATGCACTCGTCGCACAGGAAAGGCTCACCATGGAGGAAGAGGCGCGGCACGAATTTCTGCGGCAGATTGCCGCGTGGAAGAAAAGTGGATACGACGTCCTGGTCGTCGTTTCGAAGGAAGGCGAGGAGCAGCGCACGCGTGAAATCCTCGCAGCCGATTCCTCGCTCAAGGGCATTCAGCCACGCTGGCTGCGGGGCACGCTCAACGAAGGTTTTCGCCTCACGTTTCGTCCCGGAGCCGAACTCGGCGCGCCCGCCGAATCCACCGGTGCCGAAGCACCACGGAAGTCGAAGAAAATGGTGCCGGCCAGCAAGGCCACCGGACTCGTCGTCGTCACTGAAACCGAAATCTTCGGCCGCCAGCGCCAGCGCCGGCCTTCGCTGAACATGCGGGCCGTCGCCCACCGCGCGCAGATCGACCAACTGCTCGATTTCTCGGAGCTGGTCGAGGGCGACTTCGTCGTGCATCTGCAGCACGGCATCGCGCTTTATCGAGGTCTCAGTAAACTGGATACCGCCCAGGGCATCCGGGAGGTGATCTCACTCGAGTTCGACGATCATGTCACCCTGCACGTGCCCCTCCAGGAATCCCATCTCATCAGTCGCTACGTGGGGCTCAGCAAGTCGAAACCCCAACTCGGCCGCATCGGCTCCAACCGCTGGGAGAAAGCCCGCCAGGCCGCCGAGCGAGCCACGATCGACCTCGCCGCGGAACTGCTGCGCATTCATGCATCGCGCGAGGCGCAACCCGGGCATGCCTTCGCCGAGGACAACACGTGGCAGAAGGAATTCGAATCCTCATTTCAGTTCACCGAAACGCGCGATCAGCTGAAGGCGATCGACGAAACCAAAATCGATATGGAGCGGACCCGCCCCATGGATCGCCTGATCTGCGGCGATGTCGGGTTTGGCAAAACCGAAGTGGCGATCCGCGCCGCGTTCAAGTCCGTCCAGGGCGGGCGCCAGGTCGCCATTCTCGTCCCCACCACCATCCTCGCACAGCAGCATTTGAACACGTTTCGCGAGCGCATGGCCGGCTATCCGATCGCGATCGAAATGCTGAGCCGCTTTCGCACGCGCGCCGAGTTGAAGAAGATCCTAACGGCCACGACCGCCGGACAGGTTGATATTCTCATCGGCACCCATCGGCTGCTGCAGCACGACGTGATCTTCAAGGAACTCGGACTCGTCGTGATCGACGAAGAGCAGCGCTTCGGGGTGAAACACAAGGAGGTGTTCAAGCGGATGCGCGCGACCGTCGACGTGCTTTCAATGAGCGCGACCCCCATCCCCCGGACACTCTACATGGCGCTAACCGGCGCGCGCGATCTGAGCGTGATCGATACGCCACCGTCAAATCGCCATCCGATCCAAACCATCGTCAAAACCTATGACGAGAAACTGGTGATTGATGCCGTTCGCTTCGAACTGCGGCGCGGTGGTCAGGTGTTCTACCTCCATAATCGCGTCCAGACGATCAACCTCGTCGCCGCGCGTCTCCAGGAAATGATGCCGGAAATTACGATTGGGATTGGCCATGGCCAGATGGATTCGGACGAGTTGGAAAAAGTGATGACCGAGTTCGTCGCGGGCCGGTTTCACGTCCTCGTGTCGACCACGATCATCGAGAGTGGACTCGATATCCCCAATGCGAATACGATCATTATCGACGGCGCGGATCGCTTCGGACTTTCGCAGCTGTATCAGCTTCGAGGACGCGTCGGCCGGTTCAAGCATCAGGCGTACGCCTACCTCTTGTTACACCGGCACACGCGACTGCTCGAAGTTGCCCGCCAGCGCCTGACGGCGATGCGGCAGCATAACCAGTTGGGGGCGGGTTTCCGCATTGCGATGCGCGATCTCGAACTTCGCGGCGCCGGCAACCTGCTCGGCGCTGAGCAGAGCGGCCACATTGTCGGCGTCGGTTTCGAGCTGTATTGCCAGTTGCTCCGCCAGTCGGTCGCGCGACTGAAGGGTGAGAAGTCTGCCGCCGCGATCCGTGCCAATGTGAAGTTGGATTGCGTTTTCATCGGAGAAGGCATGGCTCCCGGCATGGGAATGGATTCCGATTCCGCCCGGGGACGCCTCGTCGATGGCTACAAAGCAATCAAGGATGCCGAAGACGTGAAACACGCGGTTGAAGTCGGCAGGATCCAGGCGCGGATTCCCCCTGCGTACATCGCGGAAACGCGACTGCGGATCGACTTCTATCGCAAGCTGGCGCTGTCCGATAGTTTACCGACGCTGAAGCAGATCGAGTCCGACTTGAAAGACCGCTTCGGTAAATTCGGGGATGAAATCAAAGCGCTCCTGCTGATCACAGAAATTCGAATCCGGGCGGAACAAAAAAATATCATTTCCGTCGAAACTGATTCGAGTCGCTTGAAGTGCCTTCGCAACAGTGGTAGCCGTGATGACTGGGTGCAGGTCGGAACGCGGTTTCCAAGGTTGACCGCCCCCAAGCCCCTTCTACGTTTACGTGAAATTATCTCGTTTTTGAATAACCTGCCGAACCCATGA
>CAYVDZ010000915.1:0-2576 GCA_964450575.1 uncultured Opitutus sp. | reverse complement strand
GCGGTTTTCTTCGCGGGCTGGTTTTAACCCGGAGGTTTCCAGCTTCGCCGCCACAAAAGCGTCGATCGGATTGCGCGCCCAGCCTTGGGCAAGAGGGACATTCGGCACCGCGGGGCGCACCGGCGCGCGGAAGGACCAGTGCTCTTCATACACGGCACCCTCGGCCACCCAGCGTTGGAGCAATGCGATCTGATCCGCCGTGAGTTCCTTGTGTGACTCAAGCGGCGGCATCTTCTCCTCTTCGTCAGTACTGAGGATGCGCTCAATCAGCGGACTGGCCTTGGGGTCACCGGGGACGATGGCCGGCTCGCGATGTTCGCGGGACGACGTCGCATCCAAAGCGCGATCGAGCCGCAGCTTGGCTTCGCGCGTGCTGGAATCGGGACCGTGACAATGAAAACAGTTCTCCGCAAAAATCGGCTGAATGTGCTCATTGTAGCTGATCTTGGCCGGTAGCGGAGCGGACCATCCGACGGCCGCACCGATGGACAGAGCCAGAAAGGAAAATCCAAATGCAGGCGCAGAATGAGTCATGGGGTGTTCGAGCGATTCTCAGCGACGAACGTTCACCGTCCCATGGCTCACCGCAAGTCTTAGTGATTTAGAAACGGGGAGTAGGACTCCACGCACCCAACCGCCTTCCGTCGTTCAACCGCTTCTGATTCCCTTTTTACGCCAAAACCGGCAGGAGTCAAAAACACTCCGCTTCGCTTTGCTCCGGCTATTCCTAACCCCGTCCGCGAGCCATCCGCGATCGCCGGCGGGCGAACGCCCGCAGCACGTGAATGCTCTGCGCAATCGCGAAATCCGAACCGACCAGGTAGGCCGTCACCAGCGCCCCATGCTCTGTAAAAACTTCAGGCGGCCACTCCCCCCGACAGTCACCAGGAAGGGTGCCCGCTTCCACCGGGTCGGCTCGAAACCGGAGTTCGCCCGGAAGCGGTCCGTGCCGTTGCGCGCACTGCAGCAACGTCTCATGCGACACATCATAATACTCCGCCAGATCGGCGGCGAGCAGGGTCAGCCGACCACAGCACGGACGAATTCGACTTTCGAGCGGGTCCAAGGAGACTTCCCGCGTTAGGGTTGGCATTTAAACGGTTGAGTAGCCCGGTTTTCGCCCGCCACACAAGCGGGCGAACTACCCAAAAATTGGGTAAGCACCGCGCCGCTCCAAAATGGAGCACCCACCTGCCCATTCATGGGCTGTTTCTCCGAGCTTCAGTTCTGAGGGCCTGAATCAACGCAGACAGGAATGTCCGCGTCACAACGACCCGGAAATTCCAGCGATGAGCTCAAACGACCGCAACCGCGCCGCGTGGTCGAAGATATCCGAAACAATGATGAGTTCGTCGGCATCCGTCTCCTTCACCAGCGCCTCCATTCCCGCGCGGACCGTTCCCGGGGAACCGATAATCGAGCGCGCGAGCATGTGTTGCACCTGTTCTTTTTCACTGGGCGACCAATAGTCTTCGATATCAGCAATGGGCCGGCGGCTCAGTCCGCGGGCTCCGCGAAACATATCGGTAAAGGCCATCTGCTGTGTCGTGGCCAACCGGCGCGCTTCCGGGTCGCTCTCGGCCGCGATGACGTTGACCCCGACCATGGCGTAGGGGCGCTCGAGCTGGGCGGACGGTTTGAACCGCTGCCGATAAATCTTCAGCGCCGGGAGTAAAAGCTGGGGGGCGAAATGTGACGCAAACGCGTACGGGAGTCCGAATTCTGCGGCGAGCGTGGCGCCATAGGTACTCGAACCCAGGATCCACAGCGGCACATCGGTTCCCGCGGCGGGGACGGCCTGGAGCATCTGATTCGGTTTCGCCGGCGCAAAGAATCCCTGCAAATCGAGAATGTCCTGCGGAAAGTTCTCCACCGCCGCGGACGCGCGGCGCAGCGCCCGGATGGCGGCTTGATCCGTTCCCGGTGCGCGCCCCAGCCCGAGATCGATCCGCCCGGGGAACAGGCGGGCCAACGTGCCAAACTGCTCGGCGATAATCAGCGGAGCATGATTCGGGAGCATGATGCCGCCCGCACCGACTCGAATCGTTTCGGTTCCCGCGGCCAGATGGGCGAGGACCAGCGACGTCGCCGCGCTCGCAATGCCAGGCATGTTATGGTGTTCCGCCACCCAGATGCGCCGATATCCCCACCGTTCCGCGTGCCGCGCAAGATCACGCGCTTGGTCCATCGCACCGCGCGCATCGGTTTCTTCGGTCACGCGAACCAGTTCCAGAATCGAAAGGGCGACCATGATATGCCGGTTAGTCATGGCCCGTGTCGTCATGAGCCTTCAAACGTCGATTTGCGCAATCCCTCGGGCCGAGGTCGCCAGTCGCTGCCGATACCGGGCGTAAAACGCAGGGACAGGAGGGGAAACGCGCGACCGGCACGGACGGTCGTTCAGGTCGACCGACATCGATCGATGAAGCGGAGACTTGCTAGGCGGGCCCTATCCCGTACAGATGTCCGGCAATGCCGCGCTTCCGCGTCCTTCTCGCTCTCCTGCTCGCCGCAACCTGGTGTTCAGCCGCGTGGCATGTCGAGTTGGAGGCGATCGGTTTGGTGCTCAACCATGA
>CAYVDZ010000914.1:0-2578 GCA_964450575.1 uncultured Opitutus sp. | reverse complement strand
CAGTGGAACGAACGCCTTCGCGACGTGGAAGAGCTGCTTGAGACGCCCGAGTTGCGCAATGCCGTCGCCGCCGCCCGGGAACGGGCGCGCTTGTTGCGGCGGGAAGCGCGCGACCAAAAGAAGCCCGACTGGGCCGTAGTGAATCTCCAGATCGTCCAACCGCTCGTCGAAGTGAGAAATCGGGTTGCCGAGGAACTCGCACGCCGCGAATCGAAGGATTCCCTCGCGCCGATTGATCGCGATCCGGTGCCAACCCGATTTGCGGAATCCGTGCGGCGGTATTACGAGGAACTGGGCAAAGACGCCCCGCAACCGTGAGCCTCGGTCGCTCCTCCGGCTTCCGTCTTCTCCTTTCTTCCATGTTTTCTCTTTCGCGTTAATGTCGACCTCGCTCACCTTCTCCGGCTGGAGCTGGCTCTGGCCAGCCGTGGCGTTTGTCGGCGTGTCCGCGCTGATCCTGGGGTAGAGCTATCGCTCGTCCGTCGGCCATCCGCCTCGCCTGCGCTGGACCTGCCTGGCGCTCAAAACGTTTGGCATCACTGCGCTGGCGCTGTGTTTGCTGGAGCCGTTGTGGCTGGGGCAGCGCGCGCGGCCTGGCGCCAATTTGTTCGCGGTGATGGCCGACAACAGCCAGAGCCTGCAGGTCAATGATGTGGGCGAGACGCGCAATCGCGGTGCCGTGCTGCGCGACTTGGTGGAACTACAGACGTCATCCTGGCAGGGTACGCTCTCGGATAATTTTGATGTGCGGCGGTATCTTTTTGATTCCCGGCTGCAGGCCACGAAGGACTTTAGCGAACTCGCGTTTGATGGCCGGTCATCCGGACTCGGCGCCGCGTTGAAAACCATCGGTGAACGCTTTCAGGGGCGTCCGCTTGCCGGTGTGCTTCTCCTCACGGATGGCACCGCCACCGATCTTTCGGCCGGCGCGTTGCCGGATCTGACCGGTTTGCCCCCGATCTATCCGGTCGTGATCGGGAAACGCGACCCTGTGCGCGACATTGCGGTCCAGCAAGTCACGGTGAGCCAGAGTTCGTTTGAGGACGCTCCGGTCACCTTGCAGGCGGATGTGACGTCGGCCGGATTTCGCGGTGAGTCCATCACCGCCCAGTTGGTCGACAAGGCTGGCCGGGTGGTCCAGGAACAAAGCGCCACTGCGCGGGGCGATGGCGAGACCCTGGCGTATCGTTTTCAACTCAAGCCGGAGCAGCCGGGACTTTCGTTTTATCAAGTACGCGTGGCATCGGGTGAACGTCCGGTTCCCCCGCCAGGCGATGTATCGGCCGGTAATCGTAGAGAGGCCACGCTCGCCAACAATACGCGGGTCTTTGCAGTCGATCGCGGACAAGGCCCGTTTCGGGTGCTCTATGTTTCCGGGCGCGCCAATTGGGAATTCAAGTTTCTCAATCGCGCGGTGCAGGCGGATGATCAGGTGCAACTTGTCGCGCTGATTCGCGTCGCGAAACGTGAACCCAAGTTCGATTTCCGCGGACGCGCGGGTGAAACGAGCAATCCACTGTTTCGCGGTTTCGGAGATCAGTCGCCGGAAGAAGTACAACGTTACGATCAGCCGGTGTTGGTGCGCTTGAATACGCGCGACGAGATCGAGTTGCGCGCCGGGTTTCCCCGGACGCCCGAGGAGCTCTTCGGTTACCACGCGGTGATCCTTGACGATGTCGAAGCGGAATTTTTTGGGCCGGATCAGGCGCTGCTGTTGCAGAAATTCGTGTCGGAACGGGGCGGCGGTTTCCTGATGTTGGGCGGCATGGAGAGTTTCCAGGAGGGCAATTATGCCCGCACTCCCATCGGCGACATGCTGCCGGTGTATTTGGATCGTGACGACGGATCCTTTCCGCCGCCGGGCCCGGTCCACCTCGAGCTGGCCCGCGAAGGCTGGCTGCAGGCGTGGGCTCGGCTCCGGGACAATGAGGCGGACGAACGCGCGCGACTGGAAGGAATGCCGGCATTTGAAGTACTGAATCGCGTCCGGGGGTTGAAGCCGGGTGCCAGTGTGATCGCCAGTGTGCGCGATGACAAAGGCGCGGAACTGCCCGGGTTGGCGGTGCAGCGTTTCGGACGCGGCCGGACCGCTGCTCTGATGGTCGGCGACATGTGGCGCTGGGGCATGAAGGATGCCGTGGCGCAGGCCGACATGGCGCGGTCATGGCGTCAACTGGTGCGCTGGCTGATCGCCGATGTGCCCTTGCGCGTTCAGACTACGATCGAGCCGTTGCCGGCGGACGCGAATGGAACGGTGCAAGTGCAGATCCGGGTTCGTGATGAAAAATTTCAGCCGGTGGATGACGCGGTTGTGACCGTCGAAATCGAGCCGGTGGTATTTGAAGGAACCGCGGCGGCCGCCGTGCCATCGATCCGCCTCGAGGCGGAACCGGCGTTGAGCGAGCCTGGTTTATATCAAGCGACCTACGTGCCGCGCCACACCGGCGGCTACAAGGCAATCGCCACGGTGAAGAACTATGCCGGCGCCGATCTGGGCCGCGGCGAGGCGGGGTGGAGTTCTGATCTGGCCGCGGAAGAGTTTCGTTCGCTCGTCCCGAATGTTGCGCTGCTCGAAGAG
>CAYVDZ010000913.1:0-2590 GCA_964450575.1 uncultured Opitutus sp. | reverse complement strand
CGGCAGGTGAAAAAATCAGCCGGTCAGCGGCACGATCCTCGGCTCGTGGATCGGGCATCGGCTGTACAACCGGCTGGACAACGCGAAGTTCGAGAAGGCCGTGATGATCGTGCTGTTTGTTTCTGGGGTCGCGATGATTGCGGGAGGAGTATTCGGTAAGGCGATGGGTTGATGGGAAGCTGGTTTTATGGGAAAATGGCCGAATGAAAACAACTCTTGAACTGCCTGACGACCTGATGCGGCGGGTGAAAACCCGCGCCGTGCAGCGCAACCAGAAGCTCAAGGATGCGGTTGCTCAGTTGCTCGAGGCCGGGATAGCGGCCGAACCCGATCCGGTTTCGGACCGCCTCCCTCCAAAGCCGGTGAAACTGAAAAAACACGGCCCGCTCACGATCGCGAAAATCGAAGCCGCCATCGCTTCGGGCCGCGAGTAGCCGGCGGCCTCGCTTGGTCATTGTCGATACCAATGTCCTGGCGTATTTCCTGATCGACGGCGACCGAACCCGTCTTGCGCGGGCCCTCTACGCGCGCGACCCCGAGTGGCGCAGCGAAGCTTTCCTGCTGGTCGAATTCTCCAATGTCCTGGCGACGCATCTTCGCAGCGGTGGCATCGACCAGCTGCAGGCCCTATCGCTCATGTCCCAAGCCGAGCAACGTGTGCGGGGCCTGATCAGCCTGCCGCACGCCATCGCCTTGCGCATCGCCGGCGAGTTCGGGGTGTCGGCCTATGACGCCCGGTTCCTTGCGGTCGCGCGTCAGCTCGGGGCGAAATTGGTCACCGAGGACAAGAAGCTTCGCGCAGCCGCCCCGGCGCTCACGCAATCGATGGAACAAGCCCTTGTTGGCTGAGATGGCGGTGGAATCGCGCGCTGGCCGGATGCGTTTCCCTCCCCAGTGGCTACCCTGTGAGGGATCGCCTACAACGGTGAAGGACACCGTCCTATTGCGACCCGATAGCACCGATTGCATCCTTTGTGCCTATTCAGTAACAGGAATCGCAATTATGAAAAAGTTCGCGCAACGCCTTTTGTTCTTGACCGCGACTGTCGCTGCGAGCAGCGCCATGGCAGGGGTCACGTTTTATGAGGGAGAAGGATTCGCCGGGCAGCCCCTTCGGGTAGATGGGGCGGCCGCGGACTTTCGCCAATTCAATTTCAACGATGTCCCCCGGTCGATGGTGGTCGAGGGCTCACCCGTCGAAGTCTGTATCGACATCCACTTCACAGGAAACTGCCAGGTTTTCAACCCCGGCACTTATCCGACGTTGGGGCCCTGGGCCGGCCAGATAAGTTCGGTGAGACCCGTTAATTCGCAGTACGGACGCTATCAACGGCGCGACGAGCGCGGGAGTGGCTATTACCAGGATGGACGTCAGGATCGTCCGGGTGGCTATTATCAGGATGGCCGCTGGGGCCAGGAACGCTGGAGCGAGCCCCGGTATCGCGGCGGGTACTGACGCCCGCGGGTCACTGGGTTTCCAGGCTTTTACTGAAGAAGGCGACCGCATCCACGCGGGATTTTGCGGCGGTATCAGCGTCTGCGAAGATCGTGACGATCCCGCCCTTGCCCTTCCGGCCGCCGGAGTCGTAATGCGCCGAGCTGATGCGGCTGTCCCAACCGAACGTCGCGCCGGAGTACACGGTCACGGAGTAATTGGCGCGGACCTGCGGCGGCAGCTGCTGGAGAAACTTCGGGCAGCCGTCTGCGTCGTCATAGCCGTCGTTCTCCGCCGCCATGAGCAGGACAGGTTTTCCGGTGCCGCGACGGAAGATCGCAGGCTTGAGATGCTTGTTCTTTCCGGCGAGCACATCGCGGTGGACCCAGCAGTGCGGATAGATACCCAGATGGGCGGCGAACCGCTGGTCCCGGCCGAACTCCCTCGCCAGCTCTTCAGAACTCGCAAGCACCGCCAAGGTTCCGCCCGCCGAAAAACCCATGATCCCGATCCGTGCCGGATCGATGCGCGAATCGCTTGCCAGCTAGCGAAGGGATTGAAAGACATGCGGCAAGCTGTGGCGGTTGGTTACCGGCATTCCCTTGCCTTGGTAGATGTCCACTTCCAGCGTCGCGAACCCGGATTGGTTGAGCACCTCTGCGTAGAACAAGCCGCGGCCATCGAAACCCGGAGTGCTGTTGACGATCAGGACCGCGGGAAAGCGGGAGAGATTCGAACCCGGAATGCGGAACTCCCCCGTGACGGCCGCGTCGCGTTCGACAGCGCCAACAACTTCAATGAAGATTTTATCGGTGACGGACGGGGTTTGGGCGTGGACTGTTGGGACAAAGTCAGAAATAAACCACCCAACCAAGAGAGCGCCCAATGCTGCCATTATTTGCATAGACCCTAAGCCTGGCGCGGCTCTCCGCTTAAATTGCTGCCATTGGTAGGGGTGGGTACGGGAGCGAGCTTTCCGGATTCTCTGTTCGATTTCCTCTAGTTTGCTCACGGTTGCCGCCTCTCGAAACAGTCACCGGTCAAGTTACTAACAGCTTCGGTCGGAAGCCTTATTCCACTCGATTCAGTCCTTCCCGCCCAAGCCGATATCTCCGATCCGCAGTCGCCGCCGCAACTTCCGAATGCGTCACCAGG
>CAYVDZ010000912.1:0-2593 GCA_964450575.1 uncultured Opitutus sp. | reverse complement strand
ATACCTGCGGCAAGCCGCCCCAGCCGGTGTATTTCACCAGCACCGATTTCTGCTCCGGCGTGGCGACGCGGGTATTTCCTTCGATTTCGCGCAACAGCCGGATCGCCGCAGCATTCTGCTCGAACTTCCGTCGCATTGACCCCTCGCCGAGTTCGTCGGCGTCGGTGATCCGATAGCTGGACTGATTTCGCGGCGGTTCTACGACGGCGGTGCTTCCGGCGGAATCAGAATGTATCGCTCCCGCACCAGCTCCCACGCCTGATCGTGCGCCTGCTGAGGATTCAGTCCCTGCCGGCGGAAGTCCCGCATCATGCTTTCCATTTCGTCCAGCGTCCGGGTCTGGGCTTCCAAAAGTGACGTGGCCATTTGGCCCGTCCGCTCCAACTCCCGCACCAGTCGCGGGCAATGCTCCCGCCAGTGCGCTTCCGCCATTCGGCCGTAAGTCAGGAGTTCGGTCATTTTGCGCAGGCCCGAAAAGATCGAGCTGGGAGGGATCGTGAAGTTTTCTGGCCATCGTTCATTCGGAGGCAACCGCGAACGTGATGCCGGTGACGGTGGTTTCGTCCGGCGGCGCCGACGGCAGACGCCCTGGCTTTACGCGCAGGACGAGGAGTGCGCCCGCATCCAACGCGTCGCGCACCGCGGCGAGACCGCGGCCCTGAACCGTGACGATTTCCTCCTCGATCCGAATTGCGAGAGTGTCCGTCGTCCCCGGATTGAACTCCCAGCGCTTGAACGCGTGAAAGGGGAAAGAGACCGATCGGTCGGCGACGACAAACCGAACCACCTGTGCCGTCTCCTCGCCTTCGGTGAGCACGCCCCACGAACGCACGCGTGGTGGCGGTGCGGCCGGTTCGATTTCCGGATGACCTTTGAGCGCCATGTCAGTTGCGGCCCGGTGCGACCTTCGCCGGCGCGCCCGGCAAGGCGTCGGGGTAGCCGCGCAACATCGCTTTCGCGCCGGGGCGGACGCCACCGCGATAAAGTCGCGAGAGGAAGAAGCGGCGGTAGGACGATTCCGGTTTGCGGCGCGGCACAAGTTCCGAGGCCAACATTCGGTCACCGGGACGCTGCATGGATTCACGGGCGGCCTTGAGGTCCGTGGTGTAGATCATCTGGCTTTCGCGAAAGCGTGAATTGGACACATAGGCCTGTTTCAGATTTCCGGCGGCGATACCTTCGTCGGCCATAATCAGGATGCCGCGATCTACGGTTTTACCCTGCGAACTGTGTGAGGTGGACGCGTAGCCGTGGGCGAACTGCCGGAGCCACGGTGGAATAGTGCGGCCGTCCTTGAGTTGGATCGCGCCGTCGTCCGCGAAGCCGGCGACATCCACCAAGTCGCCGTTCTTCAAACCCGCTGGTTTTACGTTATCCCGAATCAGCAGGCGGTCCCCGACGGCCACGCCGATTTCCTTGGGGAGGCCGACCTCAAAGCCACCGACCCGTTTCGGATCGAGCATTTCTTCCCGGCCGTCCGCACGGCGCACCAGCAGCGCGCCGTTCGCCTTCCCCAAAACCGTCGCGTGCTCATGGCGGGCGAATCCGTGCGATTCGCGATGAAACGTCAGGATGTCGCCGGTTTGAAAATTCTCCGCCCGCCGTCGTTCCTCACGGGTCCAGTCGAGGGAGACGACCGTCACCACAGCGCGATCCTCGGTTGCAAGTTGCCCGGATGACTTCAAGCGCACGCGAACCTCGGCAGTGAACGCGTGAATTTCCGCCCACACCGGCGAGATCACGAGACAGGACCGGCCCGACTTCACCGTGCTCACATAGTCGTCGGCCGCGTTCCCCAGCAGCCGGCGCTCCTCGCGCACTTCCTGCACTGCGCCGAGCCGGGCAAACTGCGCCAGCGCGCCGGCCGCGTCGCCGCGGGCGAGTCGAGCCACGGCCGCGCGATACTGCGGATCTCTCTGCCGGTGAATCTCCGTCAGGCGAACCACGGGAACACGGGCGTATTTTTGCAAACAACGCAGCGCGTCTCCTGCCTCAACTGAGGTGTGCTGCTTGGTGTCGCCGACCAGGAGCAACCGATTGTTGTTCGCAGCGGCCAAGCGACAGAGGTCGCGCATTTGCCGGGCTGAAACCAAACCCGCTTCGTCCACGATAATGACGCGGCCTCTCGTGGCGTGCTGCAATACGGGGTTTGCGAGCAGTTGTTGGAGCGTATCGGCGTCCGCCGTAAGTTCTTTGCGCAGCACGTCGGCCGCGCCGGCCGACGGTGCGCAACCAAACACACGACCGCCCGATTGTTCGATTCCCGCCACCACGGCGCGGAGGGAAGTCGTCTTGCCCGTGCCGGCGTCGCCTTGGAAAACGACGATCCGCGAGCGAGAGTTCAACAGACCTTTGACCGCCGCTGTCTGATCGTCGGCGAGGTCCTTGGGCCGTGACGACTGTCCGAGGGGTTTCAAGCCGGCGCGCTGCGATTCCGCCCAGGTAACAAATTCATCCTCGTCACGGAGACTCGCGCGCGACGCGACTTCGCTGCCCTGGCGGATGAGTTCGCCCGTGCCAACTCGACGCTCCACGCCGAGCTTCAAGTCATCGAGACTCACCTGTCCACGTCCTGCCACCAGCGCCTCGCGCA
>CAYVDZ010000911.1:0-2594 GCA_964450575.1 uncultured Opitutus sp. | reverse complement strand
GGTCAAATCGGGCCTGCTCGCGTCGGCGGTTACTCCGCCGCCACCCACGCAAATCGTGGCATGCGAGCGCCGCCTCCGCCCGCGGGCACCGTCTCGAGGAACATGGCGTGCGGGCGCACCCAGAGCGCGCGATCGCCGTAAAGTGGCTGATACACGACCAGCACGTCGAGGGTCTCCGAATGCCAGGCGAGGCCTAGCACGCGGTACTCGTTGCCCTTGTAATGACGATAGCGGCCCGGGCGTGGTTCGGAGGGAAGCGGCGGGAGATCGGCGGGCATGAGTCTATTTCATCCGCTATTAGCCGTTCATCAAGGCGCATGTCCGGGTGCGGAGGACGAGGCACGCTCACTCGCCGGCTTTCAAGTTCCTCCTCGCGCCGCGCGCAAGATTCAGGAGTGTTACGTCATGCTCGGTACGAAGTGCAGCTCGTCGATCGCTCACGAAATTTTTTTTGGAGACAGGACCTGACCGCAAACTGGAAACGGAGCCGCGGTTCCTTTGGCTTCGCAGACGGTTGCGAACGTGACACGTGACGAGGTTTTCAGGACATTGAGGTGCTTTTTTGGCGGATTTAATCGGGCGCCTCCGTTTAATGGATAGCATGTCGATCCCTGATCCCGAGTTACTGCGCGCCTTTGTCGAAAAGGGGGATGAGACCGCCTTTCGGGAGCTCGTGGACCGTCGGTTGGATTTTGTCTATGCGGCGGCGCTTCGTCAGGTGGGCGGCGATACTCACCGCGCCAAAGACATTACTCAGGACGTGTTCATCAAATTGGCCCGCGCGGCTTCGACCCTTTCCCATCACCCGGCGTTACTCGGCTGGCTTTATACGACGACACGGTTTGCGGCGGTGGACGTCATTCGCAGCGAACAGCGGCGCAAGGTGCGCGAAGGAGAACATGCGGCCATGCAACACCATGAAGGTATCGGTGAAATGGACTGGGATTGTCTGCAACCCGTCCTCGACGAGGCGTTGAGCGAGTTGAATGACGCCGATCGCGAGGCGGTCCTCGCGCGCTATTTCGATCATCAGACCTTTGGCCAGATTGCACATACTTCGGGCGTATCAGAAAACGCCGCACAGAAGCGCGTCGAACGCGCGCTCGATAAATTGCATGCGGCCCTCGCGCGCCGCCGGATCACCTCCACCAGCGCGGCACTCGGGGTGGTGTTGGCAAATCAGGTCGGAACCGCTGCCCCCGCGGGGCTGGCGGCGATCATTACCAAGGCCGCGGTCGCCGAACCCATCGCGGCTGCCGTCATGACCGGTTGGGGTCTCTTTACCTTTATGAGCACCGCGAAAACCCTGACTGTGACCGGCGTGTTCGCCGGAATCGGAATCGGAATTGGAACAGGATATCTCAGCACGAAGGCGGCCGACAAAGCGGAAGCGGCCCTCGCTTTCTCAACTCGTCAGGAGGCGGCTCTAACCGCTGGATTAATCGAGAAGGAGAGTCGCCTGGAAGCGGTGGCTCGGCGCGTGCGGGACGCCGACGAACGAAACGGGGAACTATTGAGCGCCGCCGCCCAGTTCCGTCCAGAGGCAACCGCGCTGCCGGCCTCGGCGGAGACGCCGATCACCTCAGGACTCGTGAACGCATGGTTCCAACGTGCCCAGGAACTCGTGCAGTCCGGCGATCATGCGGCCGCGCTGAAGGAGCTCCTCTGGTGTTATGATATTGGAATGCCTCAGATCTCGTCGATGCACGGCGTTCGTTCCAGTTTTGCCGTCGGTCTGTTGGCCAAACTGAGTGCGCAGTATCCTCCCGCCTTGGACGCGATCCGGGAACGTCGGGAACGCGCACGACAGCTCATGCTGACGGACGAAAAGAACTCTGACGCGGTTACGGAGTTTGCGTCCATCAACCGCGCGTTGAAGCAGGAAGCCGGGACGGTGGCCGTGTTCGATCAATTGCTGCCGGATGATCCGCGGCGGCAACGTTTGGCGAGCGCGTCGTATGATTATTTAGTGGAAAGCCAACGATACGCCGACGCTCTCGTTGCCCGCCCCTATTCTTCCGTGAGTTCGCGCTTTGAGACGATGATTGCAGAACGGCCACTGCCTCCGAGTACACCTTGGCGGAATCGGAATCCCGCATTCAGCAAGCAATGGAGCGTGCGATGCGTTTGGATACGGAGATGGGCGCCGTCGTCAAACGCGCCGACGCGATCGAGGCCGATAACGCCGAGCTCGTCGCTGCGCTGGAGCGGGCGCGCGTGGCGAGCGACGTCGCTGCGCGGTCCGCCGCGAAGGCACTTTCACCCGCGGAGTTCGCCGCGCGCTTGAAGCAAGCCGAGTCGATTGGGGAGACGGGCGATCCGGAAGAGGCATTACGAGAGCTGCTTTGGTGCTATGATGAAGGGCTGCCCCAATTGGTTGGAATCGCCGGGCGGATGCAGATGCCCGAAGTTGCGCGTGCGCTTAGTACACTGGCTTTGCGCTATCCCGCGGCTGGGATTGTCCTGAGGGAACGAATGGAAAAGGCGTCGCGGCGGATTCTCTCGAGCGTGGATGACTCTGAAGCTGTCTCGGAGCTGGCGTCACTGGCACAAGCCACCGGGGACGATCGCGCCCTCGTCAGTGTGTATGATCA
>CAYVDZ010000910.1:0-2594 GCA_964450575.1 uncultured Opitutus sp. | reverse complement strand
GGCCTTCGGGAATCTGCACGGCGGCGGCGAAGGCGGTGATGATGTTGTCGGTGTCTATGGTAAACGTTGTCATGGTTGGTCTCCTGTTTCAAAATTCGATCTTGTCGACGATCCGGCGCGCCTCGTCGTCGGTGAGGTGTTCTCTCAAACCTCCCTGTTTGATCCATCGGTCAACGGCATTCTGGACAGCGTTCCAGAAGTCCGTCTCGTTGTTGTCGAAGGGAACCTCGAACGCCCCGCCGTATCCGTTGGCGTCCGTGTAGTCGTGCAGTTCGCTGAATGAGGCGCAGGTGCCGGGGACGGTCCCGGAGGCGACGTCAGCGAGGATTTCGGCCTTGGCCCGCTCCACAACATGGTGCAACTCGTCGGCGCTGAAGTCCGGCCAGCGCGAACTGCGGATTTGCTTGGGGCACTGCTCCGCGCGGAGGCGAGCGGCTGTCCGGATGCGGATCTCGCGGCCGGTGGCGAGGTTGGTTCCATACCACCCGCCGCGTGGGTGTTCGCGAGTGATGCGGACTTTGGCCAGCGTGCCGCTTACCTTCACGATGTAGGTCGTTCCGATCTTCACGTTGTGTTTTTGCATGTTCAGTACTCCAGTCCTTTCTGGTCCACCGCGCTGCAATCGCCGAGGCTGGCGAGGATGTAGGCGAGTTCCTCGGTAACGCGGCCGAGGTCGCCAGCGTGCCCCCAATTGGCGGGTTCCCTGCGCCTGCTCCTTCTGGTGTTGCTCCAGGCGAACGGCGATGCGCTTCAGCAGGTCCTGGCAGTCAGCGTGGCGTTCCGCGTAGCAGGCGGCGGCGGTTTGTTTGGTGGTCTTGGCGTTGCGTTGCATCGTACACATACATCACTTCGGAGGCGGCGGAAAGCAAGGCTGAAGTTCGACTTTTCAGAAGAAAGATTAGATGGCGACTGGAGTCTCTCAGCGGGCGTACGCACGATTGCGCGGTGTTGCCCTCAGCGCCGTACAAAAGGCGATCAAGACGAAGCGGATCACACCGAACGCGGACGGGACCATTGATCCGGAGCGGGCGAATCAGGAATGGGAAAGGAACACGTTCGCGGGCAAAACTCTGCATCAGGCGACCAGGCCGCAAGCAGCGCCGCACAGTGCGCCTCCACCACCGCGTGGCGGTTCAGGCATGCCGGGTCAGCCCGACATGTCGAGCGATCCTGTTGCTGCCTATTTACGGGCCCGCGCAGTGAGCGAGACGTTCAAGGCGAAGACGGCGCAGTTGGAGTATGAGGAACGTGCCGGCAAACTGATCCAGGCCACCAAGGCCGGCGAGTATGCGGCGCATTGGTCCGCGATCGTCGGTGATGCGCTGGCGGCATTCGCGGATCGCGTGGCGCCGCTGGTAGCCGCCGCGAAATCGGAAGCGGAGATTCACCGGATACTCGTCGGGGAAACGAACGCGTTGCGCCGTAAGACGGCGAAAGCCATCTCGGACGCGGGTTACTGATGGACACACCATTCTCGATGTATCAGGTTGGAGCGGAGGCGTTGCTGCCACCGCGCGATATTTCCGTCTCGCAGTGGGCCGACGAGAATGTTGTGCTCACCGGATCCGGCTCGGCGGAACGCGGTCAGTGGCACACGAGACCGTACCAACGAGAGCCGATGGACGTCCTCACTCCAAGCCATCCGTGCAAGCAGGTGGTCTTGATGTCCGCGGCCCAAATGTTGAAGACCTCTATCATGGTGAACTTCCTCGGATTCATCGCGGATGTAGATCCGGGCCCGACGCTGGCTGTCGAGCCGCGATCGGAAGACGCCAAGGCGCTTTCCAAGGATCGCGTCGCACCGTTGTTCCGGCACTCGCCGGCGCTCCGCGGGAAGCTCGCCGCGGTGAAGTCGCGCGATTCGAACAACACCGCGATGCACAAGGTGTTCGCCAATGGCTCAGGACACATCACCTTCACCGGCGCCATCTCGCCGTCCGGCCTGGCAATGCGTCCCATCCGGTATCTGTTGTTGGACGAGATTGACAGGTACCCCACCAGCGCAGGCTCGGAGGGCGATCCGGTATCGCTGGCGATGCAGCGCACCGGCGAGTTTGAGCACAACAAGAAGGTAATCATGTGCTCGACGCCGACCGTCGATGGCGAGAGCCGGATCCAGGCTGCGTGGAACACAAGCGACCAGCGCGAGTACTTCGTGCCGTGCCCGAAGTGCAACCACTTCCAGATCCTGGTGTTCAGTGACGGTGCCGACGGTGGGCTGGTGTGGCCGGAAGGCGAGCCGGAGAAGGCCGCCTACTGCTGCGAGAAGTGCCGCGAGCTCATCCCACACAACCAGAAGTCGTGGATGGTGGAGCGCGGCGAGTACCGTCCTCAGAATCCTGGCTCGCCGATTCCGGGCTTCCGTGTGTCGCAGTTGATTTCCCCGAAGCGGTCCTGGGGAACGATTGCGGCGGAGTTTCTGGTCGCCAAGTCCTCGACAGAGACGCTCAAGGCGTTTCTGAACACAGTGCTGGCGGAACTCTGGACCGAACGCGGGTCGGCGCCCGACTGGGAAAAGGTCTATCTGCGGCGCGAGGATTACGATCTTGGAATCGTGCCGGCGAAAGGATCGCTGCTTGTGGCTGGCGTTGACG
>CAYVDZ010000909.1:0-2594 GCA_964450575.1 uncultured Opitutus sp. | reverse complement strand
CCTTTGTGCCGGAGTATACCTTGCGCACCGGAGTAACGGTGGATCTGGGTCGCGGACTCTCTGCGAACGGGAGTTATGCGGCGATCGGCCGCTCGTTCTTCGACGAGCGGAACACGGCGATGTTTTCCCAGCCGACGTATGGCATCGTAAGTGCTCAATTGCGTTACCGATTTGATCGTTGGACCACCACAGTCTATGGTCAGAACTTGGCCGATAAACAGCATTATCAATTCATCAACCCTGAGATTTATGCCGGCAGTCCGGGGGCACCGCGACGATTTGGCGTTCAACTCTCTTTCTCGTATTGAGTAGCTCGGGGCGATTGAGCTAGAGTCAGTCGTCTTCGCCCCGGATTCCCTTTCCCCCCCCTTTGTTTCCCATGAGATACGCAGCCCGTTCCGTCGCTTTACTTGGCACTCTGGCCGTTGGCCTGATCGCTTCCGAACTTAACGCCGCTTCTGGTTGGTTGAATTGGCGGGGCCCCGCTCAGAACGGGGTCTCGAAGTCTCCGGCGAAGCTGCCGGATACGCTTGAATTGGGCGGGCCCAATCACCGCTGGTCATTCAAGGTGCATGGGGCGGGTACGCCCGTGATTGCCGACGGGCGAGTGTACGCGTTCGGCTTTTACGGTGAGACGACGGACTTGGAAGAGGCGCTGATTTGTCTCGATGAAAAAACGGGTGTGAAGATCTGGGAATATCGGTTCCGGGATTACCTGAGTGACACGACGTACAATCGATATGGGATTGGTGCGCCGGTGGTTGATGCCGAGACCGGCAACATTTATCTGGAGTCGACTTGGGGGCAGGTGATGGCGTTTTCCCGCGACGGCAAGTTGCTGTGGGAGCATTCGATGGTGGAGGAATTTGGTCGCCTCACGTTTCCCAATGGTCGCACGGGTTCGCTCGCGATCGACGGACCGCTGGTCATCACCGACGGCATCACGGCAAACTGGGGAACCGATGGCCCGGCGCGAAACCGGTTCTATGCTTTTGACAAACGCACGGGTGAGCTCGCGTGGTTCTCGACCCCAGGGGTTGCGCCGATCGACAGCTCGTTTGCCACGCCGGTCTTTGGCGATCTCGGTGATCAGCGCGTGTTCTATGCCGGCACGGGTTGCGGCTATATCGTTTGCGTCAATGCCCGAACGGGCGAGCCCGTGTGGCGTTTCCATCTTTCACAGGCGGGTGTGAATGCGGATGTGATCCTCGTCGGCAAGGACGGCATGATCGCCATCCACGGGAAGGAGAATGTGGATTCGACGAGTCAGGGTCGGCTGGTGCGTTTGAAAATTCCCACGGAGTATCCCGCGGGCGCGAAACCCCTCGTGCTTGGGCCGGAAATCGAAGTCTGGCGGAATGATGAGTTTATCGCGTTCAGCAGTTCCCCGGTGATGGTGGACAATCGCGTTTTCTCGACCATCGCCACGGGCAGTCTCGTGGCGGCGGATGTTACGACGGGCAAGACCATCTGGAGCGAGAAACTCGCGCCCGATCAGCTGCACGCCTCGCCGGCGTATGCCGACGGAAAGCTCTATGTGCCGATGCAGGATGGCACCGTCCACGTCGTGAAACCCGGTGGTGACAAGGCCACTGTGATTTCAGTTAACAAAATGGGCGCGCCCTGTCTCGGGGCTCCGGCGTTCAACGGCGATGCGGTGTTCATCTTTACGAAGCAGGCGCTGCATTGCTTTGGTCCAAAAACCAAGGTGGCGGCGGCTTCCGTGAAGTCTGCCGCTCCGGCGTCGCCAGCCCGCGCTGAGCCGCCCCTCGGTGAAATCACCCAACTTCAGGTCGTCCCGGCGGAATTCGCCCTCGCGCCCGGCGAGTCGCAAAAATTCACGGTTTACGGATTGGATAAAACCGGCCGCCGCGTCCGCGCGGTGACCGATGAGGTGGCTTTCGCGAAGTGGTCGCCTCCGACCGCTCCCATGAAAACGGAAGTGGATGCGACCGTCTCAGGTAATGTGCTGAAAGCGGGGCCGCAAGCGAAGCTCTCGGTCGGGAATCTGCAGGCGAAGTGGAAGAACCTTACGGGTGTGACCCGTGGACGTATTGTCGCGGGGCTCGGACTCAAAGAGGACTTCGAGGCGTTCGCGCTCGCGCAGAAGAACGAACTCGGTGAGGCCGTCGCGTTTCCACCCCTGCCCTGGCTGGGCGCCCGCGTGAAATGGGCCATCCTCGAGCACGGTGGCAGCAAGGTCGCGGCTAACCGGCTCGATGTGATCTTGTTTCAGCGGACGATGAACTTCATCGGCAAACCGGACCTCCGTGATTATACCTTGGAGGCCGATGTCATGACCGATGGAACGCGCCGCGTCATGTCGACCGTGGGCCTGGTCAACCAACGCTACGTCATCGCCATGACGGGTAACAGCCGCATCCTGGAGGTCTCGAGCAACCACGAGCGGGTCAAGGCCTCGGTGCCTTTCGACGTCAAACCGAACACCTGGTACCGGCTGAAGACGCGCGTTGATCGTGACCGGATGGGCGAAGGCGGCTTCGTCCGCGCCAAGCTCTGGGAGCGCGGGCAGGCCGAGCCGGCGGCATGGACGATTGAAGTCCGGCAGGACAAGATCCACGCGCACGGTGCGC
>CAYVDZ010000908.1:1629-2596 GCA_964450575.1 uncultured Opitutus sp. | reverse complement strand
GGCTGGGATTATCTTCGGCGGCATATTCGATCACGAGGGGGGCATGCTTCGGCTCCTTCATCGCCAGCGCGATTACCTTGGCCACGCTTTCCGGCTCGCCGCCGCGGACCGCCGCCAGGACCAGCGAGAAATAGAGTGCAGTGATCGTAATAAGCTTCATGATACGCCGTGATCGAATCGAACCGGCCCCACAGCGAAATCGCCGCAGTCCTCGGTGCTCAAGGCAAAACTCCGTGACATTCGACGTCACGCGGAGCCGCCCTTCGCCCCCCGCGGCCCTTCCCCGCCAGCCGCGAACCAAGCCAGCCAGCGCCGCCAGCGGGCGGCGTCGAGCAACGGCAGGATCCCGAACAGGCCGACCACGGTGAGGCCGAGCACCGCGAAGCCGGTGGCGTCGTGGATGGTGCCCTCGATCGCAGCGGGACCGTGCGCATAAGCCCAGCCGGCCAGGAAGAGACTGCGCAGGAGGTTGCCCAGAAATGCGAACCCGAGCGCAGCCGCAACCAGCAGCACTTTTTTCCAGCCCCGATCGAGGCAGACCGCGGCCAGAAAGGCGCCGGCAAACAGGCAGCCGGTAAGCGAGCGAATCCCGGAGCAGGCCTCGACTACTCCGACGCGACCGTTCGGCAGGACGAGCACGTTTCCTTCCTGAATCATCGGATAGCCAAGAAAGCTGAAAAGTCCGAACACGACCGCCACTACCCGACGCAGGAGGAACAGGCTCACCGAATTCTCCACGGCGCTCAGCATCGGCGCCGAAATCATCCAGATCAGTGCCGGAAAGACAAAAAGGGCGACTGCCGCGAGGCGCGCATCGCTCAAGAGCGCGCCCCACAGCGAGCCGGGAGCCACCGAACCGATCCGGCCGGCCGGCGTATTGAAATAGATCGTGCCAAGCACAATGCCGCCGAAGCCCGCCGCCAGCGCGAGCGAACCGGGCTGGGTGCTGCCGAAGCCTGCCCGATAC
>CAYVDZ010000908.1:0-1619 GCA_964450575.1 uncultured Opitutus sp. | reverse complement strand
GCCCGATACAGTCCGCCGAAGAGAAACAGTCCGAGCCCGGCAACAAGGGCTGCGGCAAAGCCGAATCCCAGGGCGTTTCTGACCAGCGCCGGCAGGGGTATCGGTTCGGTCGACCTCACAATCAACCGCAAGCGCGGCCAGCGGTCTACCACGACGTATCCGACCAGGATCGGCACGAGCCAGCCAAAGAGGTAGTCGGGTTTGAGGCGCCACCAATAAGCCTGGTCCACGGTCAAAAAAATTACGAAGCACAGCCCGAGGAAAAGCGCGGCTAGCAATCGATCCGGTATGTCCTGTCGCAGTCGGGCAAGCATGGCATCAATGGTGGACAAGCTTAGACAGGCGCGGCCCCCGGGCAAACCGATTCACCACCCGCCATGAAACGATTGGATGGCGGAGAGAGGCGGCTTGGCGGCAGCTCGCGTTACATGCAGGTCACGCCCGTAGATCGCTCTCGACGGTGATTTATTCAACGCCACTGTGCGCGTCCCCGTCCATGATTAGCGCCCGTCCGCAGGATGCCCGCAATGCCTTTCCGTCGAAAGCTGCGTCGCCGGAGTTCGCGCCGTCCGAACGGGAGTCCGCCGTTACTGCGCTCACCGCAATCCATCTCTGCTTCCTGCCTTGGGCTCTTGGAACAATGCACGTGTGGAGTCAGCTGGTGAGCCTCGCCCTCGGCGCGCTCGGCTTCGTGGTGGCGGCTTGGCCGGGTTCCAAATCGCGACCCGCCGCCGCCCTCCTTCGATTTCCTGTCTTCTGGGCCGGACTTTTCCTGCTCGTGCTGATCACAGTTCAAGCCCTGAACCCGGCTTGGAAATACTCGCGCGATGATACTGGGTGGTGGCTTGAATCCTTAAGCCACGTGCCGTGGCTGCCCGCCGGGATCGACGCGCCGCTCGATCGCTCCAGCCCGTGGCGCGCACTCGTCGTGTTGGGTTCACTGTGGCTGCTGCTCAGCGCAATCTGGATCGGCGTCCGCCGCCCAGTGAGTTTGGAGCGTCTGTTTGCGGCGCTGATCGGAAACGCCGTCCTGCTCGCCGCGCTGGCGCTCGCCCAAAAATTGTCGGGGGCAACGGAGATATTCTGGACTTACCAGCCGAGCAACGAGTCGTTCGTCGCGAGTTTCATTTATCCGAACCACGCCAGTCCGTACTTCAATCTCATGGCGGCCGTGGCGCTCGGACTGGCGTGGCACCGTTATCGGCGCGTTCGAGTCGGTCGGGCGGGCATCGCCGGCGCCCGGCTGCTCACGGCCGCCGCTGTGCTCTGCGGGATCGCCGTCGTCTTCACGTTTTCGCGCGCCGCGATCGTATTGCTGGTGGGATTCGCGTTCGCGATCGGGCTCGTGATCGCGACTTGGCGGTCCAAGCCGCAGGAGCACTCCTTCGACCACCCGGAGTTCCTGCCCCTCGCCCTGGGTCTTGTGCTCGCTCTCGGGGCGGGCTTGGGATCGCTCAGTGCGGACCGACTGCAGGTCCGGTTCGCGCCCCTGCTCACGGACCCGGCGGCAACCGCGCTCAGCCGACGGGTCGCCAGCCAGGCCACCGCGGAGATGTTCATTGAGCGCTGGATTTGGGGATGGGGTGCAGGCTGCTTCCGGCATGCCTTTCCCTTGTTTG
>CAYVDZ010000907.1:0-2601 GCA_964450575.1 uncultured Opitutus sp. | reverse complement strand
GAGGGCGCGGTGGCCGATCTCGTTGCGAATGGCGACGAAGAGGCGCTCGTCGTGGAAACGCTCCCGCCGGCCGAACTCGCCGAATTGCGGGTGTGGCTGGCGGCCCGCGGGCGGACGTTGAATTCGCTTCCGGCACCGCGAACCCGCCTCGATCGGATCTTTCTGGAGCGGGTCGGCGGGAGCGGTTCGCCACGTCCGTGAACGCTTCACCATGACCATCGTTCCCTTCTCGGCCGCGCGGACGCTGTTCATTGCGCAGAACACGATGCGGGAGGCCGCTCGCCAGAAACTCTTTTTCTTTCTTCTGCTGCTGGCCCTCGCCCTCGTTTTCGGGGCGCGTTGGTTTCGCGATTTTAATTTTGGAGCCCCGGAATTGAAGTTCCTCGCCGACTGTGGGTTTGGGGCGATGGCGTTCTTCGGGTCGGCGCTCACCATTGTGGCGACTGCCCAGTTATTCTTCAGCGAGATCGAACACCGGACCGCGCTCACCCTGCTGGCCAAGCCCGTCCGCCGCAGTGAATTCGTGGTTGGCAAACTGCTCGGTGTTCTCGGGTTGATCGGCCTATTTTGCGGATCGCTCACGGTGCTGCTGATGGCGGTCCTGTGGTGGCGCGAAGGCGAACTTATCCAGCAGTTCCGTGATGCGTTCCCGCATGGCCGCACCATTGATTACCGCAACGTCGCGCTCGCGGGCGCGTTTCAATGGCTCAAACTTGCGGTGCTGTCGGCATTCACGCTTCTCGTTGCGACCTTTGCCCGGACCCAGCTCTTCACGGTCATTACGGGCTTTCTCATCCTCGTGATCTGTCACCTGCAATACCTCGCGCAGGAGGCGTACCTGCATGGCGGCACGTGGCCCGGCCGGATCTTCGCCGCCGCCCTGGCCGGCGTGTTTCCGAATTTCCAGCTCTTCGCTCTCGCCGACAGCCTGGCGCCGGCGGATGCGCCCGCGTGGGCAGACGTGTTTCGCGTGGGTCTGTACGGCATGGGTTACATCGCGGCGGGATGCGCCCTGGCTGTATTCAGTTTCCGGGCACGCGAGATTTGAGGCTTCCCCATGCCGTGGCGTCGTATCTTTCGGATCGGATCGGGGGCGTTGGAATCACCCACAAGCGAGGCGCGACCGTCCGCTGAGGCCGCGGCGTTCCTCCGCCACGGTGGCGTCCACGCCGGAGACACGGGGATCCGTGTATCCGCAGTGCCGAATCCGAAGAACCTGCTGCGGCTACTGGTTGGGCTGCTCGGGCTCGGCGCCGCGGGTGCCGCGCTTGATGCGACCTTGGCTCGTCCCGTCTGGTCCGCCATGCAAGCGCGTCAACCGGCTTTGCGACTCGAGTCATCGACGGCTGGTCTTGGTCAAGGTGTCACCCTGGCGTTGCTCGGCGGTTTCCGGGCGCTGGTCGCGGATGTGACCTGGCTCCGCATGTATGTGTTGTGGGAGCGGCGCGATTTGCCGGGAAGCGAAGCGCTGTTGCGGCTGGTGGGAACGCTCGACCCGCGCCCGCTGGAGTTCTGGCTGAACGGCGCGCGCATTCTCGCTTACGATTTCCCGGCTTGGAGAATCGAGAGTGCAGGTGGTTATGATCGCGTGCCGATCGACGTGCAGGGTCGAATTGAGCGCGAGCAGGCGTGGCTGGCGCTCCGCCATTTGGACGCCGCGATGCAGTTTCATCCCGAAAGCGCTGAGCTTTGGATCGAGCGCGGCAGTCTCCAACTCAACCGTCTGCGGGAGGTGGACGCCGCGGCGGAGAGCTTTCGGCGGGCGTGGGAGCAACCGCGGGCGCCGTATTATGCGGCCCGGCTTTATGCGGAGTTACTCCGGCGGATGGGCCGCAAGGCGGAGGCGCTCGCCTTCCTGCTCACGCTTCACCCTATACTCCCGGCGGCGGACGAAGGTGCGGCGGCTGACCGGGTGTTCGAGCGTATTCAGGAACTGGAGCGGGAACTGGGCGTGCCCGCCGACCGCGCGTATCGCCCGTCCGGAGACACTCGATAGCGGGCTATGCAGGCGGCGGACGCACGTGAACCTTTGACAGCATAGATAGCTCCGGCTTGCTCTGGTTTCTCTGCATGTTCGCTGATGCCTCACCCTCTAGGTTCGAATGCGCGTCCGGCGGTCCGACGCGGAAGGGTGCATGGTGCTGACTGAAACCCGCCCCAGCCGGTTCCAGATCTTTCTCGAGGCGTCCCGGCCTCGCACCTTGCCCGCGGCCGTGGCTCCAGTGCTGGTCGGATCCGCCCTCGCGTGGCAGGATGGTTGGTTTCAACTCGCCCCGGCGCTGCTCTGCCTGGGATTTGCGTTGCTGGTGCAGGTGGGGACGAACTTCGCGAACGACTACTACGACTTCATCAAAGGCGCGGACACCGCGGTAAGAGTGGGACCGCGGCGGGCGGTTGCGGCCGGACTGGTGGCGCCGGCAACGATGAAACGCGCCATGGTCCTCACTTTCGCGACCGCGTTTGCGCTCGGCTTGGGCCTGGTCCAGTGGGGTGGTCCGTGGCTTTTGGTTGTCGGAGTCGCGAGCATCCTTTGTGGAATCGCGTATACCGGCGGGCCGTTCCCGCTGGCGTATCATGGTCTTGGAGACGTGTTCGTCTTCC
>CAYVDZ010000906.1:0-2602 GCA_964450575.1 uncultured Opitutus sp. | reverse complement strand
CGGAAAGGTCGCGCGGAATGTCTGCGACGTCGTCGATCGGCCACGCGTCGAAAAGTCGACTGTTCGAGCGCTGGATCCCGGCCAAGTCGACGATTTCCTTGTCGCCGCGGAAACTGACCGGCTGTACGCCCTCTATGTGCTGGCAATCGCCTCCGGTCTTCGCCTCGGTGAACTGTGCGGGCTGCAATGGTCGGACGTCGACCTCGACGCTGGGACGGTGACAGTGCGGCACACGCTGATGGAGGTAAAAGGGCGGAGCGAGCTCAGCCAGCCGAAGAGCGAAAGCGGCCGGCGACGCGTCGACTTGGCGGCGGCGGCCGTGGCGGCTCTCGTGGAACATCGAAAGCAATTGATGCGCGAGGGGCTCGCGGGCTGCCCGTTCGTCTTCTGCGATACCGATGGCAACACCTTGCGCCGGAGCAACATCACCCGCCGCTCGTTCAAGCCGACGCTCAAGCGCGCAGGACTTCCCGACATGCGGTTCCACGATCTCCGGCACACGTCGGCATCGCTCCTGCTGACGAAGGGCGTGCATCCGAAGGTCGTCCAGGAGCGGCTGGGCCATTCGCAGATCAGCCTGACGCTCGACACCTACTCCCACGTGATGCCTTCGCTGCAGCGCGACGCGGCGAATTCCCTAGACGGGTTCCTGGTGCGCAAGAAGGCAACGACAGCTTGACATCCGACTTTGGCTACACTGTGGCTACATTTCCTCATCTTTGGACTTTGGCGAGCGCAACAAAAAAGCCGTAAACCCTTACGGATTCACGGCTTTCAAAATCGGGGTGACAGGACGTCTATTGAACTTTTTTCGGGCTCGTTTGGCAACTGGACCAAGCCGCTAATCGCTATTGCCCAAGCACTTGCGACTTGAGGCCGGAAAATCAGCCGCAAAAAGTGACCCGGGTCGATCTGGCGAACCCACTTCGGTCGATGTGATTGCGCCAAGGAAGCTTGGGAAAGGAGGATGAGATGTAAGGAAACACCTTTGAAACCTTTCGTTTACAACCTTGCGGGTGTAAAGCCCGTCCGGTAGCGCCTGACCAGCGGCCGGAAGCGAGTCTTGCGTGGGGTTGGGGTGACCCACACCGCGAAGCGTAGACAGCCAGTCCGAAAGCCATGCTATTGAGCGTCGAAAGACCTTTCGTGTGAGCCTTTGCCTTTCACATACCAAGGGCCACGTTGCTGCACCGCAATGGTCTGGTGTCAGTAGTCCCACCGGCGTCGACTGAACATGTGCAAACGGACAATCGGGGTTCCCCAGGAACTTGGGAGATCCAGTCGTTTCCTCGGCAATATTTCCGGTCGGAGATACCGGGTTACCAACTCCAGGCCTTGGCGGCGCACTTGTCCGCCAGGGAGCGAACCGAACGAGTGCAACCGAGGTACCGCCAAGCGAAGGTAACGAAGCGCGGCGGGACGAGCGGCGGGAAGTCGTAGCGCTTTGATACCGTTGAAGCAGGGGAACTCGCCCCGGAGGACCCTGTGGAGGAAAGCGAAGCGTCGGCCGACAGACCCGATCGAGGGAAACATGTCGAACACATCGAGGTTCGATCACCATGTCACCGTAAATCGATCGGATAGCTTCGGGGACCATCGCGGCTGGCGAACCCTGTCGGTCGAGGAACCGGATGCGCTAATGTGCGCTCGTACGGGTCTGTGGGAGCCCGGGCGGGTAACCGCCAGGGCCACCCGGCCCGAAGCGTTCTGCGGACGCAGAGAACTCAAGATTGCTGAGTTTCTCGCCGGGTCGGCGCTCTTGCCGCTCCGCCGTAGTAGCAGGTCCCTTCATGCACTTGGTCGAGCCACTTTTCGGCCTGCACCGAAGTCTGTCCAGGAGCCAATTCCGGCCGTACATGGAACTTAAAACTCTATTTGGCAGATTCATGGATCCTGCGCGTCGACCTCGTCACGTCGAATGCTTGCGCCCCGAACTGCCGTTAGAAATCGAGCGAGGTGGGATTCATGACTCGTGATTGAAGAAATCTATCTCGCCGATATCGCAACCGTTGTGAAGAGGTCCAACCTTAAGCAGCCGGCATGGGCCTGCTACGATTCGCGCATACGCGTTGCGGACTGCGAGAACTGCTCGGCAAGGAGCGTCTGAAGAGTGGCTGAATCGGCCGGTTTAACTAGATGGTGATCGAATCCCGCTTCCCGCGAACGGCGGCGGTCTTCTTCCTGGTTCCAGCCGGTCAGAGCGATCAGCGCCATGTTCTGGCCCCAAGGCTGGCCGCGGATGCGACGCGCCACTTCATGCCCTGTCAGTTTGGGCAGGCCGATGTCGAGTAGGATCACATCCGGTAGGAACGTCTCCGCGAGCTCCACGGCTTGCAGCCCATCGCGGGCGATGGCGGTCTCATGGCCCAATAATTGAAGCATCATCGCCAGGGTGTCCGCGCTGTCCCGATTGTCTTCCGCGATGAGAACGCGGCGTTTGCAAGGAGGAGGGTTGAAGGCGGTAGGAAGAATCGGATCGGAATCTGAATCGGCCTTTGGTCTGCCGCCGTCATCCTTCAAAATCGGCAGACGAATGACGAACTCGCTTCCCTGGCCGGCGCCGTCGCTGTGGGCCTCAACCGAGCCTCCATGCATCTCGACA
>CAYVDZ010000905.1:1607-2606 GCA_964450575.1 uncultured Opitutus sp. | reverse complement strand
GATACCGGGCACGAGCAAACGCTTCCGCACCGGGACTGGCTCGGACGTCGGGTCGCGTTCGCTCACGGGCGGTTTCGGCGTCGGGCCAGACCTCGCCTCCGCGCCGGGTTTCTTGCCCACGGGCTCGGTCCCCAAGCCCGGCACTCCACCCGGCTTCACCGCCGCTTCCCCTGACAATCGTCCCATGACCTCCGCCGCACTTTGCGGACGCTCCGCCGGGTCTTTCGCCAGGCACGCGGCGACCGTGGTTTCCCAGTCCAGCGGAATCGCGTCAGCCGCCACTCCCAGTTCCTGCCGCCGCTGGGTCATCGCGGGCGGCACTTTGTTCTGTACCTGGAGCATGATCGCCGACTGGCCGCCGCTATGAAACGGCGGCTTGCCCGTCAGCAGTTCGTAGAGCGTCGCGCCGAGCGAATAAATGTCGTCGGTCGCGCTCGGGGTTTCACCCATCAGTTGCTGCGGGCTCATGTACGGCAACGAGCCGTCGCCGGTAGAGACCCGGCTCACCCGCGACACCGAATCGGTAATGCTCCGGGCAATGCCGAAATCGGTCACCTTGAGCCGGCCTTTCCCATCGAGCATGAGGTTCGCGGGTTTGAGATCGCGATGCACGATCCGCGCCTCCGTGTGGGCGTAGTCAAGGGCGGCGCAGAGTTGCCGCACCCACGGCATCAGAACAGCGACGGTGAAGACCTTTGGATCCTCATCCACCCGCAGGGCCGAGAGTGTGCCGCCGCCCACCGGTTCCATCACGATCGCGGCGGTGGTGCCGTCCTCCTCAAGACTGTGGATGCGCACGATGTTCACGTGCGTCAGTTGCCGCGCCCGTTTCGTTTCCCGTTTCAGGTCATCCAACGCCGATGCGTCCAGCTTCACGACCTCCGGCAGGAATTTCATCGCCACCTCCTCGTCGAGTTTTTCATCCCGTGCCAGCCACACCACGCCCATCCCGCCGCGGCCGAGGATTTTCTTCAGCGTGTAGCGGTTGAAAACCTTCTG
>CAYVDZ010000905.1:0-1597 GCA_964450575.1 uncultured Opitutus sp. | reverse complement strand
ACGGAGAGGAGGAGTTATTCTTTTTGTGGGGACGGTTCGCGTCCGCGGGTGTACCGGGCGCGCAACGCTTCCGCCACCGCTCCGGCGATCTCCGGCGATCTTTCCGCCACGAGCGCCATCGCTTGCTCGGCGGACAGGCCTTTGCGCATCTCCAATTCCGCCAGCTTCAATACGCGGTCGCCCTGCTCACCCGAGAGCGTGGACAAGAGCGCCTGCATCGAGGCGTTCCCGCGGATCTTGAGTCGCTCCGCCTCCAACGCGACCTCGTGCCCGTCGTGTTTCTGCCGGTCCTCAAACTTCACCTGCTGCACCAGCTTCAACGCCTCGATGCCACTTCGCGCGACCTCGAGATCGGTCCCGGACTGGACGACCTGTTCTTCCTGCGCCACCGCGAAGCGTTCGCGGCGCTGGCGCATATCCTCGGCATATTCCACCTTGCGCAGATCGACGGTCTGCATCGCATCGGCGATCTCCGACTGATGCCGCAATTTCTGCTCATCGAGCCGGTGGACGATTTCCGTGCGGCGTGAATCGTAATCGTGCCGCAGCGCCTCGACCGAGGTCTGATGCTCCGCGACCTGGACGAAACGTTTCCGCTCCTCCTCGCGGCCCACGTCTTCCAAACCGGATTCGTGCAGGATGCGGGCGTGCAGGTTTTTCAATTCCTGCTCGTCGCGATACGCGCCGATTTTGCCGGCGCGCATGGCATCCTGCAACTGCCGGTTCACTTCCAGCTCACGTTGCAGTTTGAAAATCTCGCCCAGCTTGCTCCGAAATTCGTCGACCGCCGGACCGCCAAATTCCGCCAGCCGCACGCCTTCGAGCGCCAGGCCGAACGGCGTGAGCGCCGCCTCCAGCCGGCTCGTCAGGTCGCGCTCGATCAACGCCCGCGCGCTGGCGGCGACCAGCACGTCGTCCAGGGTGTGCTCCTGCGTCGCTCCCTGCACCGCCGTGCGCACATCGCCTTGAAAACGCTGCACGAGATCCTGCGTGCTGAAGTCGCCCGCACCGTCGATGACGCGCTCCACGAAAAGGCGGGGTTCGCGCACTTGGAAAAGCAGGCGCAGCCGCGCATCGACCGGCACCTGATTCTTGAGGCGGATGTCCTCGAGATGAAAATCGACTTCGGCCGCGCGCGTATCGAGCAACACGGCGTGGGCCTCGCGCCCCTTGTCGAAACCGAAGAGACGTGAAAGAAAACTGTCGAACGTGTGATAGCCGGGTTCGAGCAGCCCGTTGAATTTTCCATTTTGGAAAACGAGGGCCGCCGTGCCGTCATCGACCTGCAATCCGCGATGCAGGCTGGATACGGGGGTCTTGAGCTCGATGCGGATCGCGAACTGCTCGGGCGAGCGATGCCAGCGATCGCCGTAAAACTGGCGCTGTTTCTCGTGGTCCTGCTCGCCGCCGCATTTCCAGCAGAATTTCGAATCGGCGCCGACGGAAGCGCTGCAGCGTGGGCAGGTCGCCCAAGCGGCGGCGGTGGTGCATCCGCAGGCGTTGCAAAATTCGGCCTCTTTCGAAACGGCCTTGCCGCAACTGGGGCAGCGTTGGGAGTAAAAGCCCATGGGAGTGTGGTGGGGGATTGGGTTAGGGC
>CAYVDZ010000904.1:0-2618 GCA_964450575.1 uncultured Opitutus sp. | reverse complement strand
CGCTGCGGAGACGCAACCCGAGCGCCGACTCAGGGGCCGGGATTCCGAAGGGTGAGCAGCAGCTCACCCTCGGTCCAGGAATGCTGGCGCGAAAGCGCAAAATCTCGGGGGTTTGGGGGCAGAGCCTCCCATCCCAGAAATGCTCTTGTTCCGATTCCGTAAGTAACTTCGCTTCTTAGGCCGCCTCGATTTGGGGAACGCGGTCGCCGTGCAGTATCGCGAAGCGCTGCAACGCGGCCTTCCAATCCAGCACCGGTCGAGTCCATCGCTTGGCAATGTGTGTCAGACCTAAGTAGAGCAGTTTGAGCGCTGCCTCCTCGGTCGGGAAAGATCCCCTGGTCTTGATAACTTTCCGCAGGGACATATTCAGCGACTCCACTGCGTTTGTTGTGTAGATCACTTTCCGAATGTCGGCGGGGTAGGCAAAGAATGGCTTGAGATGGTCCCAATGCCGGCGCCAAGCCTGGCTGATGGTGGGATACTTGGCGTCCCACTTGGTTGCGAAGGCATCCAACTGCTGCTCGGCCGCTTCCACCGTGCTGGCCGTATAGATCAGCCGGAGATCAGCCGCGACGGCCTTGCGATGCTTCCAGGAAACGTAGTTCAGCGAGTTCCTGACCTGATGCACGATACACAACTGCACCTCGGTCTGCGGGAACACCGCCGCGATCGCCTCCGGGAAGCCCGTCAGCCCGTCAACACAGGCGATGAAGATGTCGGTCACGCCGCGGTTCTTGAACTCGGTTAGCACCTGCAACCAGAACTTGGCCCCTTCGGCTTGGCCGACCCACAGTCCCAACACCTCTTTGTTGCCTTGCAGGTTGACACCAATAACCACGTAGATTGCCCGGTTGCGGATGTGCCCGCCGTCGCGGATCTTCACCACCAACGCGTCCATGTAGACGATTGGGTAGACCGCGTCCAGCGTGCGGTTTTGCCAAGTTTTGGCCTCGTCCGACACCGCGTCGGTCACGTTGGAAATCAGCGCCGGGCTTACCTCGACTTGGTAAATTTCCTCCAGGTGTCCTTGGATCTCGCGCGTGCTCATCCCTCGCGCGTACATCGAAATGATCTTGCCGTCAAACCCCGTGAACCGCGTTTGCCCTTTGGCGATGATTTTCGGCTCGAACGTCCCTTGGCGGTCGCGAGGGGTTTCCAGCGGCATTTCGCCGAACTCCCCTTTCAGGGTCTTGGTCGTCCCCCCGTTGCGGGAATTTCCGCTATTGTTCCCCGCCGGGTCGTGCTTCTCGTAGCCCAGATGTTCGGTCATCTCGGCCTGCATGGCTCGCTCCAGCAACGCTTTCGTCAATTGTTTCAGCAGCCCATTCGCGCCAATAATGTCTTCCGGCTTCTGGTAGCCGGTGAGCAGTTCGTCGATCAGCTTGTGGTTGATTGCCATCGGGTCTCCTTAATGTGACCATCCGATGGCCGTTTACACAATCCTTTTTACACCCTCTGCCCGGGTGCGCCGCAGACGGTGTGACCCGCATGAAAGCTCTGGAGAACATCGAGACGGTCATTCAGGAGTTGATCGAAACCGCCCATGCGCTTGGCCGCCCAATTCCCGAACCGAAGGGCTGGCTTCTGTTCGCCTGATCGTCGCGGCTCACGATCATCACTCTCGGCGAAGAAGGAAATCGGCCGTTACTTGGTGGCCAAGACGTGCTCCGATCTGCAGATTGATCTTCGCGTCTTGCAAGGAGGCGACGCATGTCCCTATTTAGCCACCCAGCGGCGTTCAAGGCCGGCCCGACGGTCGCGTGATGGTCCAGTTGATCGACTTGCCGCGTGTGGCCTCCGACGGCACCGACGATTCGTGAGGCCATGGAAGAAGCAATCGATGCCCTTGGCTCCGATCTCTCCATCCGGCTGTCCCGCCGCGAAGCGATCCCCGCACTATCTTCCGTCAGGCGGGGGCAACCGCGCGAACAGGGCCTCAGCAATTCCGAACTGGCACGGCGGCTTGATATTCACGAACGCGTCATCCGCCGAATACTGGACCCCGGGCACGCCACCAAGTCCGAAGATCCTTGACGAGAGGGATCGCAAGCTGGAGGAGGCGCGGAAACGGCGCCGGGTGCGCGGGTAGAACGCCGCTTGAAGGCCGACGAGTATCCGTTCAAAGTCGCGGGTCAAGTGGCTAGCTTCCGGATAGCGACGATCCACCCGCAGTGATGCCCAACCGGTTGATTGTGGAGTATACTGTGGGTGAAAGTCCACAATGGAAACGATTCAGGTAGTGCTCGACGAGAAGCTGTTGAAGGCGACTGATAGGGCCGCCAAGAGAGAAAAGGTGAACCGATCCGCGCTGATTCGCCAAGCTCTGGAGGAGCACCTGAAACGCCTGGCTATTCGTGACCTGGAAGAACGTGACCGGCACGGCTATAAGGCTAAGCCGCAGCGGAAAGAGGAATACCTGCCTTGGGAGGATGCAGCGGTTTGGCCGGACTAATCAATCGTGGGGCTGTCCATCTTTGCCGGTTTGAGAAGCCCGACAAGCAACAGCCGGTACTGGTGTTGACCCGCGATAGCGCAGTGGGCCATCTCTCCACGGTAACGGTTGCCCCGATCACCTCCACCGTTCGAGATGTGCCCTCGGAGGTGGCATTGGATGTGGA
>CAYVDZ010000903.1:0-2619 GCA_964450575.1 uncultured Opitutus sp. | reverse complement strand
TTTTAGGGGTGGCCGCCGGACTTTTTTTTCCGGAGCTGCCGCGGGTTGCGCGCGGGTTCTTCATCATTGGCATTCTTGCCGGTAGTTGGGATGCGGCCGTCGACACTTGGGCCAACCTGCGGAAGCGCGAAGTCGATATTCACTTCCTGATGCTCGCGGTGGCGATCGGCGCGATGTTCATCGGCGCCTGGGGCGAGGCGGTGCTGCTGCTGTTTCTCTTCTCGGCTTCGGGAGCGATGGAGGAATTTGCGATGGATCGCACCCAGCGCGAAGTCAGCGCGCTGCTCAAGTCTTCGCCGAAGAATGCGACGATCGTCCTCGCGGACGGGTCGGAGCAGGATATCGCCGTCGAAACCTTGCAGGTGCAGCAGCGGGTCCGCGTGAAACCCGGCGAGTCCTTCGCCGCCGATGGCGTGGTGATCAAGGGCAAGACGGCGAGCGACGAATCCGCCCTCACCGGAGAGGCCACGCCCGTGGAAAAAGCGATCGGTGATCAGGTCTTCAGCGGTACGATCAATCTCTGGGGCGTGGTGGAATTCGACGTGGCCCGGCTGCCGTCGGAAAGTACGCTGCAGAAAATCATTCGACTCATTCAAACGGCGCAGAAGCTCAAGGCGCCGAGTGAGCGTTTCACGGACCGCTTTGGCACCGGTTATACCTATGCGGTGATCGGTGGGTCCACGCTGATGTTTCTCGTGTGGTGGCTTGGGTTCAACCTGCCCGCGTTTACGAACACCCCTGAGACGCGTTCCGCGTTTTATCGAGCGATGACCCTGATGGTGGTGGCCAGCCCGTGTGCGCTGGTGCTCTCGATTCCATCAGCGATCCTGGCTGCAATTGCATGGGGCGCCCGGCATGGCGTGCTGTTTCGCGGCGGTGCGGCGATTGAAAAACTGGCGCAGGTCAATGTCGTCGCGATGGACAAAACGGGTACACTCACCACCGGCGAACTCGCGGTGGTCGGCTGCGAGAGTTATCCGCAGGGCCGCGAAACCGAGGTGCTCGAACTCGCGCATGCGCTCGAGTCGAAGTCGCATCACCCGATCGCTCGCGCCATCGTTCGGTACGCCCGGGCCTCCGGCATCCAGGAACTCGCGGTCGATGACTTTCACTCGATCACCGGTCAGGGCCTGCACGGTACCATTAATGGAGCGACCTTGTTGCTGGGTCGGCGCGAACTGCTGGAGAGCGGTCCGCTCGCCGGCTGGGCGAAAAAATTGCCGCCAGCAGTCGCCGAGTTGAGCGAAGTCTGGGTGATCGCGTCCGATCTGGTGGGGCGAATTTTGCTCAAGGATCAAATCCGCGCCGAGTCGCGTGGCGTGCTGGCAGCGTTGAAGTCGGCCGGGTTGCGCACGGTTATGCTGACGGGCGATCGGCGGGTCACGGCGGAAGCGGTGGCGAAAGAGATTGGTTTGGACGAAGTGCGGGCGGGACTGTCGCCGGAGGACAAAGTGGCCGCGATTCAATCGTTGCGCGAAGGTGGCCGGAAAGTGGCGATGGTGGGCGATGGGGTGAACGATGCGCCGTCGTTGGCCGCCGCGGATGTCAGTGTCGCCATGGGTGCGCGGGGCAGCGATGCGGCCTTGGAGCAGGCGGAGGTGATCCTGATGCACGACCGGATCGAGAACTTCCTGGCGGCGTTTCGACTCAGTCGGAGGGCGCAGTCGGTGATCCGGCAGAACCTGACCATTTCACTGGGAGTGGTGATCGTCATGGTCATCGCAACTGCGATCGGAGCGGTCCCGCTGGCGGTCGGTGTCGCCGCGCACGAAGGCAGTACCCTGGTAGTGTGCCTTAACTCGTTGCGCCTGCTCTTCGGTCGCAATGCGTGAGCGCGGCTCGACTCGATTCTCTTTTACGCAACAAATTGTTCGTAACTTTGTCGCAGGGAAACGTCGTCTTACCCTTTATCTCATGAACTCTAAGCTGCTCTTGGTGGTCATCTCCAGTGGTCTGGCGCTCGCCATGGTGGGCTGTACGTTTCCTTCCTCCCGAAAGATCATTCCGTCGCGGCAGGCCAACGTCCTGCAGCGGGTGGATGCAGGCGTCGTCACGAGTGTCCGCGAGGTCACGATCGAGGGCCAACGGAGTAATCTCGGCATGTACGGTGGCGGTATCATCGGCGGTGCCGCCGGAAGCGGCGGACGCGGCGTGGGTGGCGCGGTCGTGCAGGCCACGAGTGCGGTGGCCGGTGCGGTCGTCGGACAGGCCGTCGAGGAAGCGTCCACGCGCAAACACGCGCAGGAAATCACCATTCGCATGGAGGACGGCAGTACAGTCGTGGTCACGCAGGAAGCCGCGACGGGGTTGTTTCAGGATGGAGACCGCGTGCAAGTGCTCAACGGCGGCGGCGACGTCGACACCTACAGCCGCTACGTCTACGTCCACGGCACCAATCAAAGCCACCGCATTGGCGCGCCTTTGAGCGCCGGCTGCGTGCTCATGCGCGATCTGGATATCATCGAACTTTACGAAGACGTCCGCCCCGGCGATCTGGTTTGGATCACAGATTGAGGCCCGGAGGCGAAAGACCCCCAAGGTGAAACAGACATTCCTGTCTGTTCAGGGTCGAAATGGCAGGTGACCGAAACGGTGGATGCCATCATCCCGGACCCACGC
>CAYVDZ010000902.1:0-2619 GCA_964450575.1 uncultured Opitutus sp. | reverse complement strand
GGAAAAGCTCAGGTATTCCTTGCCAAAATACGGCACCAACGGCGCCGGAATCTTTACGCGGCCGTCCTCCTGCAGATTATTTTCCAACAAGGCGGCGAGGACGCGCGGCACGGCGAGACCCGAACCATTCAGGGTGTGCACCAGCTCGGTCTTGCCGGTCTCCTTCGCGCGGAATCGAATCTGCGCCCGGCGAGCTTGGAAGGCTTCGAAATTCGAACAGCTCGACACTTCCAACCAGCGCTTTTGACCGGCAGCCCACACTTCCAAATCATACTTTTTCGCCTGTGAGAAACCAATGTCGCCCCCGCACATCAGCAGCACGCGATACGGCAGATCGAGTTTTTGCAGAATGCGTTCGGCGTCTGCGCGCAGCTTCTCGAGTTCGTCGTAACTGGACGACGGATGCACCCACTTAAGGAGCTCCACCTTGTCGAATTGATGCAACCGGTTCAGACCCCGAACGTCCTTGCCGTAGCTCCCCGCCTCGCGACGGAAACACGGGGTGTAGGCGCAGCGGCGAATGGGTAGCGCGCTCTCTTCGACGATCTCATCGCGGAAAAAATTAGTCAGCGGCACTTCCGCCGTCGGCACCGCGTAGAGATGATCCGCCGTCTCATACATCTGTCCTTCCTTATCCGGCAACTGGCCGGTGGCGGTCGCGCTGGCGGCATTGACGAAAATCGGCGGATTCACTTCGACGTAGCCCGCTTTGACATTCTCATCGAGGAAGAACTGCAACAACGCGCGCACGATCCGCGCGCCGTCCCCTATATAGAAGGGGAAGCCGGCGCCAGTGACCTTCGCACCACGGGCGAAATCGAAGAGGTGATCGAATTTGGCGATTTCCCAGTGCGGGACCGCATGCGGCCGCGGCGTCTCGTGGGAGCCATGCAAAGCGTAAACCACGTTCTCCTCCGGAGTCCGGCCTTCCGGCACACTCGCATGCGGAAGATTCGGCACCGACAACATCGCCTGGCGAAACTTCTCCCCGGTCTCCTTGAGCTGGACCTCGCGTTCTTTGACCTGCGCCGAAACCGCCTTCATCTCGGCCCGCTTCGCGACAAACTCCGGCGAACCATTCGGCAGCGCGGCCATGGCCGTGTTAGCCGACTTCTGGACACCGCGGAGCGCCTCAACCTCATGCAGCTGGGCACGCCAGGAGCTGTCGATCGCGAGGACCGCATCGAGGTCGACCTCGAGATGCTTCTTGGCAATGGCAGCGCGAACAGCGTCGGGGTTCTCGCGGATGAGTTTCGGATCGAGCATAAACCTCAAGCTATGAACCGCGCCGCGGTCGGAATAAATACCAAAGTTCAACGCCCGCGCGGGAAGGGGTGGTGCCCTGCCCCACACCGCCCGCCTATCGCGAGGTTATGCCATCGATTACTTCGTCCGATCGAAGCGAGCCCGGGCCCGCTGGAAACGCTGATACACGTCTTTCGCCGAGAGCAGCTTCAAGTCGCCCACCGGCGCTTGCACAACGACGTTCGAGGGCGCGTTCAACGGATACGGTCCGAAAAGCTGCGGATCGGTCGGGCCAAAGATCCCGACTACGCGCACGCCCAACGCCGCAGCAAGATGCATCGGACCGCTGTCGTTGGCGATGACCCAGTCGGCGCGTTTCACCAGCGCGGGCAAAGACACCAGGCTCGTATTGCCCGTCAGATTGAAAAATTGCCCCGGTGGATACGTGCCCTTGTCGTGCACATAACTCGTGCCGGCCCACACCACCTTCCGGGTCTTTCCTTCGCGCAGGATCAACTCGGTCAATTGCTTGAACCCGCCCCAACATTTCTCCGCCCGCCGACTATCGACAAACATCACGATCGGCCGGCCGCCACCCCGCGCATCGGCAAACGACAGGTTTAAACTGTCGACCTCTCGAAATTTCAAATCCCCTTTCAGCTCCGGCTTCACGCCGAGCACCGGGCAAAACTGCAGCAGAATTTCCAAGGCGTGACTGCTCGTGCCGTTCTTCGGGAGCGCGATTCGCTCATTGTAGAACACGCGTGAAAGTTCGCGGGCATCGGCGCGACCGACCTTCCTCGCCGCATGCACCCGCGAAGTCATCAATCCGGTGCGCAGCAACCCCTGCATGTCGAAGACGTAATCAAACGTTTTCTTCCGCAGCTCGTTGGTCAACCGGATGAAGCCCTTGGCGCCCGCGTTGCGCTCGAACACATACACCTGATCGATCGCCTCGCAGGCGCGGACGATTGGAGCAAAAATTTCCCGCACGACCCAGGAGATCCGCAGGTGATTGACCTGCGCCTTAAGCGACGTGGCGACCTGCAGCCCGTGCACGATATCGCCCAACGACGACGGTTTGATGATGAGCAATTCAGTCATGGCAGCGCGGGGCGAAGCGTGGACGAAAATCTGCTTTTAACCGCGAGAACGTTACGTTTCATGGCTTTTCCGGAGGAAATAAAAGACAAATCCCGCGCGCGTGCTAACTTTCGTACTTAAATCACTGGGCTGGCTGATCGCGCACTTGCCTGAATTTTTCCTGCGGCTGGTTGCGGCCGCCTTGGGCGACTTGATCTTTTTCTGCCTGCCGCGGCGGCGGCGATTGGTGCTGTCCAACCTGCACCACGCCTTCCCTGAACGCCCCGTAAC
>CAYVDZ010000901.1:0-2621 GCA_964450575.1 uncultured Opitutus sp. | reverse complement strand
CCCGTGTCCTACATTGAACTTCACGCGCGGAGCGCTTTTAGTTTTTTGCGCGGCTCCTCCCAACCTGAGGACCTGGTCAAGGCCGCGTGCGCACTCGGTTTGCCGGCGATGGCGTTGCTCGATCGCGATGGTGTTTGCGGCGCGCCCCGCTGCTTTGGGCCGGCGCGCGAAAATGGACTGCGCGCGCGGGTCGGCGCGGAAATTACGATGGAGGACGGCAGCGTCATTCCACTTCTAGCCACCTCCCGGGCCGGTTATCAAAACCTTTGCCAGCTCATCACCGAAGCGAAACTCACGCCGCGCACCGCGAGTGTCACCAGCAGTGCCACCGACGACACTCCGCACGCCCCCGATCCGCGCGATCGGAAGCGTCCGTGTTTCGCCACCTGGGCCGAACTCGCCCGCTACCGCGAGGGCCTGATTGCTCTCACCGGTGACGAAGACGGTCCCGTTCGCCGCGCCTGGCGCACCGCCGGTCCGGCCGCGGCCGCCGCTGCGCTCGAACAACTCACTGCTCTCTTCGGTGGCGGTTCCGATCCGAACCACGCGGGCCTTTTCGTGGAGGTGCAACGCCACCGCATTCGCGGCGAGGAACGCGAGGTCGCTTTCCTGCGTGATCTCGCCGCCGCGCACTCGCTCCCGCTGCTCGCCACCGGCGGCGTGAACTACGCCGTGCCCTCGCAACGCCTGGCCGCCGATGTATTCACTTGTCTGCGACAACACACCACGCTCGACGCCGCCGGCCGCCGCCTGGCCATCAACGCCGAGCGGCACCTGAAATCTGCCGCGCACATGGCGCAGCTTTTTCGCGATCTGCCCGAGGCGATCGACAACACGGTTGCCCTCGAACAGCGCCTCGACTTCACGCTACAGGATCTCGGTTACCGCTTTCCGGAATTCACTTCGCCCGACGGCTTGCCCATGCCGCAACATCTGCGCGAGGTCACCTATGCCGGCGCCATCCATCGCTACGGCGCCCTGAACAAGCGCGTCACCCAACAGATCGACAAGGAACTCGCCCTCATCACCAAGCTGGGGTTTTGCGGATACTTTTTGATCGTGTGGGACATCTGCAAATTCTGCCGTGAGAATCAGATTCTCGTGCAGGGCCGCGGCAGCGCCGCCAATAGCGTGGTGTGCTATGTGCTCGGCATCACTGCGGTTGATCCGATCAAACACGAATTACTCTTCGAACGTTTCCTGAGCGAAGGGCGCGTCGGTCGTGACGGACATCCCTCCTGGCCCGACATCGACCTTGATCTCCCGAGCGGCGAACTCCGCGAGCGAGTCATCCAGCGCATCTATGAAGCGTACGCTCCGCGCGGCGCCGCCATGACCGCGAATGTGATCACGTACCGCGGTCGCAGTACGGTGCGCGAAATCGGCAAGGTGCTCGGCTTGGGCGAGGATGCGCTCGATCGCTTCTCGGGGCTCTACGCCAACGGCGATTTTCCTGAGACGCTCGAACTGCAGGAACAACTCGCGATGGCCGGCATCGCCGCCCAACACCCGCGCGCCGAAGCCATGGTACGGCTCTATCAACAGATCCACGGCCTGCCGCGTCATCTTGGTCAACACAGCGGCGGCATGGTCATCTGCCAGGGTCAACTCGACCGCGTTGTGCCACTCGAGAATGCCAGCATGCCCGGTCGCGTGATTGTTCAATGGGACAAGGACGATTGCGAGGACCTCGGCATCGTGAAGGTCGACTTCCTTGGGCTCGGCATGATGGCCGCGCTGCAAGATACGTTTGCACTCTGTGCGGAACGGGGCGATCCGATCGAGCTGTATTCAATTCCTCAGGACGCCGCCGCCACGTACGCGGCGATGCAGGCGGCCGACACGGTGGGCGTTTTCCAGATCGAGAGCCGTGCGCAAATGGCCTCGCTGCCGCGGTTGCGGCCGGCGTGTTTCTATGATGTCGCGATGCAAGTCGCGATCATCCGTCCCGGCCCCATCGTCGGCAATCTCGCCCACCCGCTCATTCGCCGGCGCAACGGGCTCGAGCCGATTGAATATATCGATCCGAGTGTCGACCACATCGTCGGTCCGATTCTCCGACGCACGATGGGCATAATCCTGTTTCAGGAACAGATGCTCGAGCTCGCGATGAAGCTCGCGCATTTCAGCGGCGGTGAAGCGGAGGAACTCCGCCGCTCGATGGGCTTCGTCAAGAACAACGGCCGGCTGCAACGCGCCCTCGCCAAGCTGGTGGCCGCGCTCCGTGCAGGCGGACACAACGAGGCGGTCGTGAAAAAAGTCAGCGAGTCCGCGCTCTCGTTCGCGGCCTATGGCTTTCCGGAATCGCATGCCTTGAGTTTCGCATTGCTCGCTTATGCGAGCACGTGGCTGAAGGTGCATAAGCCCGCGGAGTTCACTGCGAGCCTGTTGAACAATCAGCCCATGGGATTTTATTCGCCGGCGACGATTCTACAGGACGGCCGCCGACACGGGTTGAAAGTGAAACCTGTCTGCGTTGTGGCCTCCGACTGGCGCTGCACCGTGGAAGCCGCCGACACGGTGCGCATCGGATTGAATTACGTGAAAGGCCTGCGCGAAGCCTCCGCGCAGCGCCTGCTCGCCGCCCGCCGCGAAAAGCCTTTTAGCTCACTCGATGATTT
>CAYVDZ010000900.1:0-2622 GCA_964450575.1 uncultured Opitutus sp. | reverse complement strand
TTTCCACACGCGTCATGGCCAGCCCGGGGAGCGGTTGATTCGAATCGGCGACAAAGCCGATCACGTCTATTTCATTGCGGAAGGCCAAGTGGAAGTCGTACCGCGCGGCGGTGCGGAAAAGATCAAACTCGGGCCGGGAGCGTTTTTCGGAGAAATGGCTTTGCTTACCGGAGAGCCGCGATCAGCGGATGTCACCGCGCTGGATTTCAACACGTTTCTCACCCTCAGCCGGCGTGACTTCCGGCACTTCCTGAGGAAGCATCCCACCATGCGCGAGCAGATCGTGGCGCTTGCCGAACAGCGCGGTGCGATGAATCGTACGTTGCTTGAGGCGGGCCTCGCGGATACGGATCCGCCGGTGCCCGTCGTCTGAGGCGTGGGCGTTGGGACGGCAATCGGGAGCCTCGGTCGAAAACCTCAGGATCGTCCGAAAAACTCAGGCCTTACCTCCAAACTTTCTGGAGAAACGGCGATTCATGAGGTATCGCAAATAGGCCCGAACCGGGGACTGTAGATTGCTTTCGTCCATTCCTGTAAATGAATTCTCTTCCCTGCAAAATCCGCCACGACCGCCGTGATTCGGGCTTACTTCGGTTGTTCAGTTTCGCCGCGATCGTTCGATTGCTGCAGGAACGCTTCCTGGCGTCACGCGTCCTTGCAGGGACCATGCTGGCAGTGGGTTTGAACGCTGATCTCCTCGCGGCGCCGTCGTGGCCGCAGGTACAGCAGGAAATTGCCGGGCGTTTTCCGGAGGTGTCATCGATCACGACTCCGGGCCTGGCGGAATGGCTCGCTGATGCCGCGCGACCGCAACCCTTGATTCTCGATGTGCGGTCTCGCGCAGAATACGACGTCAGTCATCTGCCCAACGCGATTTGGGCGGGCACAACGCCGTTGCAAACCGAGGCCTTGAAGCACGCGGAGCCTGATCGCCCGGTGGTTTTCTATTGTTCCGTGGGGTGGCGGTCCGGTCAGGCCGCAGCGCGCTGGGTGAAGAGCGGTCGACGCGCGGTGTTCAACTTGGACGGCTCCCTCTTTCAGTGGGCCAACGAAGGTCGGCCGCTCACGGACACCAGGGCGCGCGAGGTGCGCGTGGTTCACCCCTTCAATCAGGCATGGGGAGCGCTGCTCGATCGCAGCCGGTGGTCGCATCCGCCGAAATCGTGAGACTTGGCCGGCACGTGAATGGCACTGGAAACGCGTTCTGACTCAAATCCGAGTGGCGTTGGAAACCGGCCCCGCTCAATCTCCTCTGCATGAATCCCCCTGAACTTACCCGCCGTCGTTTTCTTCATGGCGCTGCCATCACGGCCGCTGTTGTATCCGCTTCGCAGGTACTTCAAGCGGCTGCAACGACCCCGGCTTCCGCCTGGGCGATCGGGTGTCTTAATCGGCCCTGGACGAAGTGGAGTGCGGACGAGATGTTGGACGGCGTGAAGGCGGCCGGGTATCGGCTGGTCGGACTGCAAACGCCCACGGCGGCGGACCCGTTCGCGGGCGCCACGGCGAAACCGGAATACCTCGCGACGTTGAAGCAAAAGATTACCGCGCGAGGCCTGACGGCAACCATGGGCCGACTGCGGACATTGGACTCCGCCGATTTTGAAACGGCCACGGCGGATATCCGAGTCCAGGTGAATAACGCGCAGGTACTTGGTCTGAAGACGTTGATCAACACCGGCACGGGAAAACCGGAATTGTATAAAGCCTGGTATCGGCTGATGGCCTATGCGGCGGCCCATATGGCGGACCACGGGATCAAGTTGGTGACGAAACCGCACGGTGGCGTAAACGCCGCGGCGGCGGAACTTCTGGCGTGTATCGATGCGGTGAAACATCCGAATTTTGGGATCTGGTATGATGCCGGAAACATCATCTATTATACGGGAAAGGATCCTCTCGCCGAGTTGGAGCCGATCCTGCCGCATGTGACAGCCTTCACGGCGAAGGATTGTGCCGACAAAGGAAGCGAAGTGATGATTCAGTTGGGTGGAGGAAAAGTGGATTTTGTCGCAATCTTCCGGCGTTTGAAAAAGGCGGGATTCAGTGGCCCGATCATGGTCGAGGGCGGTGCGATCGGAGCGACTGCGGCCGAGACCACGACCAACGCCCGGGCGAACCGGATTTTTTTGGAAAAGGCGATCGCGAGGATCTAGAGAGTCTACAGGTGATATAGACATTCCTGTCTGTACCTCCGAGAGGTCTATACAGACAGGAATGTCTGTTTCACTTTTCTGGAAGTCGGACGTCGGCGTTGCAAGTTGGTCCGTTAAGATCAATTTTTGGTGCTTAACTCTCCGGTCGGATTCCGTGGCAAGAGACGAATTCGATTTAGTGGGAATAATGGTGGGGCGTCAGACTCTTATCACCGTGACTTCGAAAATCGGACTCGACCGGGGCTCGCCTCTTCCCAACCCGCGAGCGTTCCTCAACCGATCGGCTTTGGGTGGATTCCTCGTTCGCACGATGATGGTGCTGCTGACGCTCCCGCCGCTGCATGCGGCGAGGAAACTTGGGTTTAACCTGGATAACGCCACGATCCCGGTTGCCGAGATTCTGGCGGGTGGTCCGTGTAGCTTCGGCAAGCGTGCGTAACTCCGGGGCGGGTTCCTGCTACGATGG
>CAYVDZ010000899.1:0-2627 GCA_964450575.1 uncultured Opitutus sp. | reverse complement strand
CCCGACCTCGGCGACCGAGATTTTTAGCCGTCCGCACGCTTGCCGAAGCTACACGATCGGGCGTCCGCCGGTCTTGCCGAGGCGTCCCGCGCGATCAACACCGCCATTTTTGTGCCTGCATGCCGACGGGTGCGCGGTGCTGCGGGCGCGCCGCCACAAAAGTGCGATGGTGCTCACGTCCGGCCCTTGGGATTTTTCTATTTACGGCGAGCCCTTCGTGTCGCCGAAGGGCGGGTTTCAAGGGTGAGAATTCCATCCGCCCGGCGCCTGCCGAGAAATCAACAAACAACGCCCAGCCCCGTTAAGGCTCCCCATGGCTACGATCAGGCGGAGCCCAGCATTAGTTTCCCGATCATTAAGCACACCCCGACCAAGCCGCCGATTACCGCGCCGTTTAGTCGGATGTATTGGAGGTCACGGCCTACCTTGGTCTCCAGCTGCGCAACGAGTTCACGGTCATCGAGACGGTTCAGTGACTCACGCGCCGTGGCACCGATCACGCCGTGATGCCGTGTGACCACGCTGCCCAGCGCTTCCCGTGCCCAGCAGTCCAAACGCCCTTGCGCGGCTTCGTCGGCCCGCAGCTTAGATATCCCGCGTTTGATGGCACCTGCGAGTGCGGCTTCGAATTCCGTTCGTGAATTGCGGAGCTTCACCTCCGTTAGCCGACGCAGATCGCCCAGCATATTTCCGACCACGGATTCCAGATCCGGGTGGGTGGCTAGACGTTCCTGAAAATCTGCCATGCGTTCGGCTGCCGCGCCCACACCGGAGCGCAGGCTGGCGGCATAATTCGTGATGGCTTCATCCAGGCGTGCGGCCATGGGGTGCGAATCGGCGGCAGCCATTTCACGGAGTGATTTAGTCAGACCGTCTCGTAACCGGCGCCCGTCTTTCTCCGCGTCGATAACCGCCGACGCGAACCAACCTTTGAATTTCCCCGGCCCTCGCAACTCTTCCTTGTAAGCGTCGAGCCCAGTCTGAATCAGGTCGCGGAACAGCGTGTCGAATTCTCCTCGCTCTGCCTGATCAGCCAGAGTCGCCGCGATGGACTGCCAGAGGACCCGGGTGTCGCCGGCAGCCAGTCGCGCCTCAAGCCAAGTTGCAAAGATCGGAGCCAAGCGCGCCGTTTTGATCTGCTCCCGTAAAAGGTCCGTCAGAAAACTGCGCAGCTTTTCATCCTCAAGCCCTGCGGTCGCGTGGCCCGCCAACGCGCTCAGGGTGGCGGCCGCGATATCGCGTCCCGCCTGAGTCTCGAATTGCTCAAGCAGCACGCGACTCATCGAGAACGCCTGTAGCTTCTCGCGCACGGAGGCTGGGCTGAGCAATTGGTTTTCCACCAAGTCCACCACACCGTCGGTGAGCTTCTGGCGATTGTTTACTATAATGTCGGTGTGTGGGAGGGCCCAGCGTCCGCGAGGCACCGGTCGAAACAGGGCAGTAACGGCAAACCAGTCAGCGATGCCGCCAATCAGGGCCGCTTCAAATCCTGCGCGAACGACAGCCCATGTCGGGCCTTGAATGAGGTGAAAATAATGCGCCGTCTCGCCGACAAGAAATCCGCTGGCCGCAATGGCCAGTGAGACCGTGCCTATTCGGTTAGACGCACGCGGTGAATTCTTCATTTGCGGGAATCCACGAAGGCCCAATGGAAACGGCGCGGGCCGGAAAATGGGGCCGGGCGCTGTTTATTGATTATTTGGCATCGCATCCGGATACGGGCCGAGGAAACGTTCGCCATTGAAGTGGATGAGGTGCTCGGGGGCCTCGGCGATCCAGACTTCGGACTCCCACGAAATTTGCCCAACAAAGGCCTGCATTGCTTTGCGAGTTTCAAAGGCTGTCACGAAAACGAGGCCGGCAACGGAAGCTTTGAAGAGTTGCTTGAGTTCAGAGCGACGTTTTCCGTCCACCGGACCGGCGCTGGTGACAGCTTCTAGGAGGACGAGCCAGTTGCGACGCACGTCATGAATAACGACGTCGGGCATCTTGGCTGCGGCAACCAAGGTAATGCCGAGTTTGGCAAGGTAGGCGGAGTCGAGGTGGAGAAATTTGCTCTCGGTATCCCCGAGGTAGGCAATCACGCCGCCGGGCGTGAAGATGGGAGCGAAGTGCTCGACTACGGCTTTGATGAGCGGGTTTTGCCCACCGGCAGAAAGCGTGAGTTGGCGACCGTCGGGCAAGTTGACGGGCACGCGAGCGGCAGTGCGCTTGCGTTGCAGTTCATCCTGAATGGCAGCGCGGGCCTTTAGATAGGTTGCGAGGTGTCCCGACCACTCGGGACGGCTATAGGTTTGGAGCAGGGCGAGGGCGTGGGATTCGAGTTGGTAGACCGTATTGCCGCTGTTGGTGGGACGGGTGGGGTGATCAGGGTTGCGCAATAGCAGACCTGCCTCGGCGAAAAATTTCACGGCCTCGTCGCGGATGGTCTCGCGGGTGTTGGGTGCGTAGCGGACTCCGTAATGGGTGGCGATGGACTCAATGATGGGTGTGACGCCGAGCAACGGCGCGGAGGCCTCGGCCCAGGGACGGCGCGGCGGCAATCCGGCGAGGGCAAGGAGGACGAGGGAGGCAAGTTCGTTGCTCTGGCGTTCAACAAATCCGAGGGCGCGCAGAATAGTTTGAGC
>CAYVDZ010000898.1:0-2631 GCA_964450575.1 uncultured Opitutus sp. | reverse complement strand
GTTGGGGACCTTCGCCTCGGTCTCGAGGTGAATGGCGGTCACCGTCCAACCGGTCTGCGGATGGTTCTCCAACGTCACCGACGCGGTGGTGGAAACCGTATCGGGCGCGAAGCCCGCCTTCCCCAGCTCCGCCGAAAGCGCCATGCTAAAGCAACCCGCATGGGCGGCGCCAATGAGCTCCTCAGGATTCGTTCCGGGAACCGTGTCGAACCGGTTAACAAACGCGTAGGGCGTTTCCTTGAGGGACGTGCTTTCGGTGGAGATCGTGCCGCGACCTGATTTAAGGTCGCCGCGCCAGACTGCAGAGGCTTTGCGTTTCATATTTTTAGAGGTAGTGGATGACTCAGAACGAAATCGGATTGAACACACGTTTGTTCAAACCGCCACCTCGGAGTGAGTCGACGGCGGAATCAATGTCTCCGCCAACCACGGCACCGCGGGTGATCGGAGACAGTTGGAGTCGAGCCGCAGGGGTCCAACCCAAGGGTCCGACACCGTCAATCCAGACGACTCTCAGTCGACGAGCGTCTGAAACTCCGGATGGCGCCGAATAAAGAGGTCGACATACGAGCACGTCGGAACGACCCGACGCTGCTCCACCCGCGCGTAGTTCAAAGCGGCGCGGACCAGTTTTTCCGCGACCCCTCGTCCCCGGAGCTCGCTGGGTACAAAGGTGTGCGTCATCACGATCTCGCCGTTTCGTCGCTCGTACTCCAGCACAGAACGAAAACCGTCGATCGTGGTCTCGAAACAGTTTTGCGCAGGGTTATGCTGAACCGTGACTTCGCTTATTTCCGGGGGCATTCGGAACCCTCGCCCATCCGCGCGAAAGCGCAACCGCCACGCAGCGCCAAAGACGGAATTTACCGCCCCAAGCGATTCCCGATCCTGGCGATGATCGCACGAAGTTGCTCGCGGTCCTCGATCCGGAACCTCCACACGAGCGCGCCATAAACCGCCACGCCCATACTGATCAGACCCGTCAGACCGAGCGCGTCCGCCAGCTTCGTCGGCGGAGCAAACTCCGCCCAAGCCGAGTTGCCAACGGCGATGACCAGACCCATGACGGCTGCGCTCACGAGGACTTTCACGAGGTCTCCCCTCACATGTCGGAAGCCCAGCCCGGGCTGCTTCCGCGCCAGGTGCACCTGCAAATACACCGCCTGTGCGACGACCGCGATCGTACCCGCAAGGGCCAGGCCAACCGTGCCCAACGGTTTCATCATGGCCAGGCTCAGGCCCAGGTTAACCAGGAAACTGAGCAGCGCCGCCTGCACGGGCGTACTCGTATCCTTCTGCGCATAGAAAGCCCGCAGCATGATACTGACGAAGGAAATAAACGGTAACCCGAGCGCGGATACGATGAGCACCGGCTGCATCAACAGGGTTGCGTTGGCATCAAACTCACCCCGTTGAAACAGGAGTCGGATAATCGGTGTCGCCAGCACGGCCAGCCCCACTGCGGCCGGCACGTTGATCACCAGGATAAGGCGCATGCCCTTGCGATACGAAACCGCGAGGTTCCCCAGATCCCCGGCCGCTGCGTACCGCGCAATCAACGGGAAAACCACCGTCGACACCGCAATCGTGAACACTCCGATCGGCAGCTCCATGAGGCGTGTCGCCAAGTTGAGCAGAGCCACCGCGGAGTCATTCAACGAGTGCCCAATGGCCCGCGAGACGGCCATGTTAACAAGGTAGATCGCAGAACCGAAAAGCGTCGGCACCATCAGGCGCACGATTTGCCGCAAGGGATCGTTCACCGAGAGATCAAACCGGGGACGCCAGCCTTGCCGCAGCAACGCCACCGCGGGAACACTCATCTGCAGAAAACCACCGAGGAGCGCCCCGCCACAGAGCCACAGGATTCTCTCTTCATCGGTGCTCGCCCAACCGCCATAGGCCGCGCCGCCGAGCAGGGTAATCATCGACACATTGAGCCAGATGGGAGACAACGCGGGCTCGAGAAACCGATTGAGGGTTTGCAATGCCGCGCTGAACGCCGCCGCGAGACACACAAAAACCAGATACGGAAAAAGGATCACCGCCAAATCGGCTGCTTCAAACCACCGCCGCGCCGTTTCCGCATCCAGGCCCACGATGGCGCCTCCCGCGAAGGTCTTCACCACCAGGATGATTCCAACCATGCACAGCAAGACGACAGCTCCGGTCACGACAAATAGCCAACTCGCCACCGTGTTCACCAAGGCAAACGCCCCAGCCCGATCATTCCGTCGCATCTCCTCGCTCAGCGTCGGCACGAACGCAGCCGTCAACGCGCCTTCACCCAAAAGGCGCCGAAACAAGTTCGGCAGCGTAAACGCCAGGTAGAAACCGGAAGCCAGGGCGCCGATCCCAAAAACTGCGGTCACAAGGATGTCCCGACCCAACCCGAGAAAACGTGACACCAATGTCGCCAGGGCAACGACGCTGATGTTCTTGAGGCTCTTGGACACGCGCCGAAGCTTCGCGAGGAGACGCGCGGATTAGCAAGCACGCTGACGCGACCCATGCGCGCGAACGATCACTTCGTCAAAAACACCGACCGCCTCCGCCGGATATTTCACCCACTATTGGTCATCGCGAGCCCGAGGAACGAGGGCGTGGCGATCCAGCTGGATGGATTGCTTC
>CAYVDZ010000897.1:0-2631 GCA_964450575.1 uncultured Opitutus sp. | reverse complement strand
GCCGTTACCGCGTTGCGATAGGTGGTATTGTCACTGACGGTAAATTGATTGGGATTCGCGGCAAAGTGTTCGTAAACCTTGCGATTGCTGACGGTTTCCAGCTTTGGAAAGCCGTAAGGCAGTATGCGCTCAGAATAGATCGGATCAAAGAACGGCAGCGGACTATCGTCATTGCCGACCGGCCTTGTACTCGCGCGACCGTCCGGACCGGCGTAATTATAGGTGATGTTATCGCGCCTAAAATCGCGGACAGATTCGCGGAGATCGAAGCCGGTTCGCAACGAGAACGGGATGCGCGTGTAGAAATCTCGGCGGAGGTTCCCGTAGGCAGTGCGTTGACGATCGTAGTTGTGAGTCGCCTGCCGTGTCCCTGAAACCATCGAGTACGTGGAAAGGGCATAGGGATCGAGGATCGCTCCGGTGGCCCCGTCGGTGACCGTAATTTTCCGGGGCCGCAGGTAGAAGATATCGTCGAACGCCACTGTCACTCCTGTCCGCTGACTGTTCACCACGCGGAAATAACCCTGGTCCGTGTCTCGATTGTAATCACTTTGCTGCGACAAGCCGAGTCCAAGATCACCCTTCCACACGGGTCCGTCATGTCGCCAGACGAAGGTCGGCATGTACGTGCGGTTGAAACGGTTTCTCTCTTGATGATTTGTGATCAGCCTACCCGCGCCGGTTGCCCCCTGGGTCGAAGTGGTGGTGAAGCCGGTGGCGGGGACGCGAACGGTGTTGAAGTTGACGCTCGAGACGATGAATTGGCCATCGAACGACGAGTACTGAAACGCGAACGTAACCCGGTCGTTGGGTGTGAGTCGATAGTCGATGGTAGCGCCCAAAGAGCGTCGCGTTGTCACCTTCGGGGCATCCTGGATCTGGAACTGGGAAAGGTAGGGCTTATCGGGTGTGGTATGCGGGAAGGCATTGCCATTGGTGACGGCACCGGCGCCGCGCCACGTCATCTGAATATTGTCCTGAGGGGAGTAGTTGGTCGAGGTACCACCGGACAGGGTGAAGCCGAAGTTTTTAGTAATCGGAGCAACATAGGAGAAATCGAAGCCAGGATCGACGTTGCGCGTCCTGCTGGGCTTGGGGCCGGGAACCTTGTGGAAGTTGCGGGCGTTGTCCCGCATCATGATATAGGCGCTCATGTTGAACACTGGTTTTGCCCGTTCAAATGAGCTCCGCGGCACCATATTGACCGACCCGGCCAGCGCCGAACCTTGAGATTCGGGAGTCGGAGAATAAGACACCTCGATGCGAGAAAGATTGTTGATCGAGATCATGTCCGACTGAACTGCACGGCTCGTGCCGCCGGCGCCTGCCGAAGTGGCGGTGGCGACGCTAAAGCCGTCGACGGTCACGGGCACAAAGTCAGAGGGCACGCCGTTTATGGAAATGTCACGAGCGTTACCGCCGGTATAGTTAATGGTGACGCCGGGAAGGAACTTGAGGAACTCGGCCGCATTGCCTTCCGCGACGTTGCCGAACTCCTCGGTTGAAACCACGTTTTTGATATTGGACGCGAAGCGTTGTTCATTGATCGCGAGGGCGGCCGCATCCATCTCCCGAGACGTTTCGACGCGAAACTCATCGAGTTTCACCACCGCTCCGCCCGGACCTGTGTCCGTGACGCCGAGGGTGACGTCGTTGCGCACGGTCTGACGGGCGGCCACGGTGACGGCGGTGGTTTGCGCCGGGAGGCCGGTGAAGAAGGTCGTCACGCGGGCCGGCCCGACGGGAACGTTCGTCAACCGGTAGTTGCCATCTGAATCGGTAAAGGTTTCGAGCGAGGTGCCGGCTACGGTAACGCGGGCGTTGGCCAGATATTCTCCGCTTCGATTATTCAGGACGCGGCCTTCGATGGTGCCTACGCCAGTCGTTTGGGCGAAGCTGAGGTGGGCTGCGCCAAACAGGATGGCGACCACGAGGATAAAACGGCGCCAGTGACGGATCGGGGTATCGGTTTTCATTATACGGGGTTAGGTACTTGACATCAGGGGAAGACTGAGAGGCTCCTGATCGGGGAGAGCCGGTGAGCGGGGCGTTCGGGCAAACCCGGGGGGTGGTTATTGGAAGGAAAGGTAATGCATCCAAACCAAAACCGAGCCAGTATGCTCGCGAATGAGCATACTTCTCCCGTATCACTAGATGATCACGGCATCGATGTGAATAATACAGCCGGTTCAGCTTCGGCAGCGCTATAGATGCTTAGATTGCGCCGTGCCGCACGTCGCTTCACCTGACATTTTCGAAAGAGGGCGGGCGCCACGGAGGCTGTGGCCAACAATCGCGGCGGTGTCCTGCGCCAGGGGCGACTGAAAGCAGCCTTGAACCTAAGTTCGGCAGTTCAGATTGGCCCCGGATGACACAGATGGCACGGATACAGAGAATTTCAGATCAATGAGCTCATCACTACCATTAACCCGCAAGGTGAAGTGCTCGAAATGCAGAACGCCTTGGTCATCTGTGCTCATCCGTGGAATCTGTGGTTTCAACTGGGTTTCATGCGTTGGTGGTTCGTTCGTGAATTGATAAAGCCGGCTCGGCTTTGAGTGCTTCGCGCACTTGCACCAAGCGGCGCTCAAAGCAGATCCGGTCGTGCGGGGACTCGAGAGTGCGTTTGCC
>CAYVDZ010000896.1:0-2642 GCA_964450575.1 uncultured Opitutus sp. | reverse complement strand
GTGCATGGCGCTGGACGCGCTCGGCGAAGCGGGCGGAGGCGAGGAGTTGGTCGAGGGCGTTGCGGATGTGTTTCAACTCGGCGTACAGTTCGTCGCCGTGGTGGTCGAACCAGTCCTGGAGACATTTGAGCAGATAGTTGGGAAAGTAGCCGTGCGACGAACTCAGGCCAGATGCCCCGTAAGCGGTGGGGTTGCCGTGGGCGGCGATGGCAAAGAGGCGATCCTGGATGAGCGTTTGATAACGCTGCGGGGCGCAGGTCAGGCCGCGCGCTTCCAACCAGGTGGCCGGCCAGGTGACGGCGTGGAGCAGTCGCTGGCGGTCCCGATGGTAATCAGCGGGCCGGCTGACGTAAAAACGCAGGCGGATGGCGAGCAGCAGTTCTTCGGTGGTGGCGGCGAGCGCGTCGTCGCCGTGAGGGACGTGGGTGGACATCGGAGCGGTGGAGAGTTCAGGGGCGCAGGCGGCGTTGGGCCGGCTTGGGCTCGGGGGCGAAGACCTAGAGGTAGAGTTTCTCGTCGAGCGTCTCCATATTTTGACTACACGCGGTGACGAACAGTTCGTTGGCCATGTTCATCAAGAGGCGCAGATTGCCGGCGGCATGTTCGCAAAGGGTCTGCTGGAGCGCGGCGGTCATCAGCCGGGCGTTGCCGGCGGCTTCGAGCAAATGCTGGAGGCACGTGAGCAGGTCGGCCGGCGGCAGCGACGCGGTACGCAGGCGCGTGCGGATACGACTGGCCAGGGGCACCAACTCCGGGGTTTCCAGCCGGCCACAGAGGCGGTCGTCGCCAGCGAGCACCACGGTGAGGATGGAGCGGGAATCGAGCTCGGCCGAGGTGAGCAGTCGCAGTTCAGCCAGGACCGCGGCGTGCATTTCCTGGGCCTCGTCGACGAGGAGGACCGGGCGCACGAGCGCGGTGCCGAGGTGCTGGAGCCATCGTTCGCGTAAGGCCTTGGCGCTGGCCCGACGATTGTGCGGGCGCAGCGGCACCCCGAACAGGTCGCCCAGTTCACGATAAAAATCGGCCAGTGCCGCCTGGGGCCGGGTGAGGACGCCGAGCGTAAGCTCGCGCTGGCTGACCAGGCGCGATTGCAGCAAGCGCAAGGTGGCGCTTTTGCCGGAGCCGGAAACCCCGGTGATCAGGGCGAAGCCGCCTTCGCCGAGTTGTTGTTCGACGCGCCAGCAAAACTGACCGACGACGGGCGAGTTCCACAGCGCTTCCACCGGGATCTGGGCGGAGAACGGGTTGAACTTCAGCCCGTAAGGGGTGAGCAGTTTGCGGTTCATGCGTGTTCCTCCCGCTGCGCTTGGGGCAGATAGGCCGGCGGCAGCCCGGTGGCGGCGTATTGGGCGATCAACTTTTGCAATAACGGCGCCACTCCGGTGGGGGCGGCGGGCACCGCGTCCAGCGGCGCGACCCGGGCGGCGCGCCGGCCCTCGGCATTGCGGTGTTTGTCGAGTGGATACAAGCGGCACAGGACCACGTTTGTTTTCGGATCGACCAGATGCATTTGACGCAGATCCCAGGCAGCCACCCGCAGGTGGAGCCGTTCCAGATGACCGTAACGGGAAGGCACCTCGAAGCGCACGCCGGCCACGGTGAGCGTGCCGTCGGAGCGGCGCTGGGTGCGGCCCAGTTCCGCCGTGAACGCCAGCGCCACCGCGGCGGCCTCCGGCGCGGGGCGACCTATGTCATGGGCATTCTGATACGCGGCGAGGGGGCTTTGGCCGAGCTCGGAGTGCTCCTTGCGGTTGTATTCCATCTCGACCCACGCCTGGGTCGCGTCGTTGAGCTGGCGCAACGAAAGGTCGCTCACGCCTTCAAGCATCGGCAGGAGCCGGCCTTCGATCTGGCCCCAAAAGTTTTCCTGTTTCCCGTTTTGATAGTGAGCCGGTAACGAGCCAGTCCCCAACTGTCAGCCGGCAGAATGGAATTCCCATCTTCTTGGCGAGCGCGAGCGCTAAGTGAGTCTTATCGGTGCCGCTCGGTCCTAATAGAAGAGCCAGCAAGCGCAGGGAGACTCCGAGGTGTTTGTTCCCGCTAAAGTAAACTTCGGCCATGCGTTCGACCCGCTTAAAAAGGTCAGCTTGCTCGGTGGTGAAATGCCCGGGTTCTTCGATTTGCTTCCGCTTGAAGGGCATTGCCAGTTTGAACTTGAGCGCCAAGGCCTTGATCTCCCGACGAATTTTGTCCGTGGAGGCGTGACGGAAGGCGTTTTGGACCAACGCAACGGCGAGCTCAGGTTTTTCTCTGAGTATGTTGGGAATCGTGAGCAGGTAATCGAGCATGGTGGGGTCTTGGAAAAGGGAGTCGCAAAGCGACTCCTGGTTTTTGAGGTAGATGAATTCGGTGGTGGATTGATCGCAGGCCTTGCGCAGAACCTTTAGAAGTTCAGGCTGGCCGAGGGTTTCTTGAATTTGGCGGGCAAGTTACATGGCGGAGAGATACGGCCATCGCGTATGTCGCCCGTAACTACGGGGGCTAAGGCCAAGTTAAGGACCACTTGGTCTAGCTCCTCTTGGCGCGGACGTAGATAGTGCGCGGTGGTGAGCAGGCTGGCGTGGCCCAGAATGGTTTGCGTGGCGACGAGGTCGTGATTCGTGGCGGCGTAGACATCCCGGGCAAAAGCCCGCCGCAGGGAG
>CAYVDZ010000895.1:0-2648 GCA_964450575.1 uncultured Opitutus sp. | reverse complement strand
CGACCTGCAACCGCACCTCGACGGCAAGACTGCCGTCTACGCCAACGAGCACCGCGTGCGCTGCAAGGACGGCGGCTACAAATGGATTCTCGCCCGTGGGATGGTGATCGCCCGCGATGCTGAGGGCAGACCACTGCGTGTGGTGGGCACACATGCCGACATCACCGATCGCAAGTACGGGGAAGAGGAGCGGCTCAGGAACCTGTCACTCCAGCAGATGATGTCGAGCGCCTCGCCGATGGGGTACCTGGTGGTCGACAACCGCACCGACGAGATCCGGTTTTTCAACAAGCGGTTCTGCGAGATCTGGGGGATCGAGCATCTGGCAGACCGGATGGAGCGCGGAGAGCTCAAGAACCGGGACATCATTCCCGACTGCCTGCCGATGCTGGCCGATGTGCCCGCGTTCGCCGCCTCGTGCGTGCCGCTGCAGTTCGAGGCCAGTCGCGTGACGATCGAAGATGAGATCCCGTTCACGACCGGCAGGATGATCCGCCGGTATTCGACGCAACTGCGAGGGGCCGACGATCGCTACTACGGTCGCTTCTACCTGTTCGAGGACGTCACGCGAGACAAGCAGGCGGAGCTGCGCGAGGTCACCCACAGCCGAACCATGACCGCGCTGGTCGGCGGCGCGCCGCTGGCCGAGGTGCTCACCACTCTGGTGCGCGGCGTCGAGGCCGAGCATCCGGGCACGCTCGGCAGCGTGTTGCTGCTCGATACTCCGGGCACCCACTTACTGATCGGCGCGGCGCCCAGCCTGCCGGCGTTCTACAACGAGGCCATTCACGGCGTGGCCATCGGCCCGGCGGTGGGCTCGTTCGGCACGGCCGCGTTCACGGGTGAACGGGTGCTGGTGGCGGACATCCAGACCGATCCGCTCTGGACCGACTTCAAGGCGCTGGCCGCCCAGGCCGGGCTGGTCTCCTGCTGGTCGGAGCCGATTCGCGGCACTCGTGGCCAGGTGGTCGGCACCTTCGCGTTCTACCACGCCCAGCCGAAAGTGCCAAACGAGGCCGAGATCGGCACCATCGTGGCGAGCGCGCAGTTGGCGGCGGTGGCGATTGAGCGCAAGCAGGCGGAGGCAGCGCTGCGTGAAAGCGAAGGTCGCTTCCGGCAGCTGGCGGAAAACATCGGGGATGTTTTCTGGGTCAGTGACCCCGAGAATAAACACGTGTTCTATGTCAGTCCGGCCTACGAAAAAATCTGGGGCCGCACTTGCCAAAGCGTGTACGATGCACCGCAAAGCTGGCTGGAAAGTATTTGCCCGAAAGATCGCGAGCGCATCCGCACGGCTTTTCCCAAGCAAGCCCTCGGCACTTACGACGAAGAGTACCGCATCACCCGCCCGGATGGCACCCTGCGCTCGATTCACGACAAGGCATTTCCCATCAGGGATGAAACGGGGACCGTCACCCGCATCGTCGGCGTGGCGGAGGACATCACGGAACACGTGCGGCTCGAGGCTCAGTTTCGCCAGGCGCAGAAGATGGAGGCGATCGGCACCCTCGCCGGTGGCATCGCGCATGATTTCAACAACATCCTCGGGGCGGTGAAAGGCTACGTCCAGCTCGCCAAAGCCGAAGTGAAAGACCAGCCGGTCGTTCTTGAATATCTGGACGCCGCGGTCCAAGGCTCCCTCCGCGCGGCCGATCTCGTCAAACAGATCGTCACTTTCAGTCGCCAGCACGATACCCAGCACAGTCCGGTGCGCCTGCAACACATCGTGCAGGAAGCGCTCACCTTGCTGCGCGCCACCATTCCCACCACCATCGAAATCAAGACCACCCTCGAAACCGAGGCTCCGGCCATTTTAGCCGATTCCACCCAGATTCACCAGGTGGTGATGAATCTCTGCACCAATGCCCGGCATGCCATGAAGTCGCTCCCTGGGCGGATGGAAATCCGCGTCGAACAAGTCATCCTTGATGCCGAATTTATCCAGGCTCAGCCGGATTTACAGCCCGGGTTGCACGTCCGGCTGACGGTCGCCGACAGCGGTTACGGGATGGACGAAGCAACCGTCAGCCGGATTTTCGAACCGTTCTTCACCACCAAGGGCCCCGGGGAAGGCAGTGGCCTGGGCCTCGCCGTCGTCCATGGCATCATGCACCGCCACCACGGGGCCATCACGGTCCAGAGCGCGCCGAACGTCGGGACTATTTTTCAGCTCTATTTTCCGGAACACACCGCGCACACCGCGATTCCTGAAGATATCGCGGTGCCAGTGGCGGCCCCGGCCGATCTCAATCGGGGTCGCCAGGGAGCGCGGGTGATGTTGGTGGATGACGAAAACGCCATGCGGCGCATAGGGGCGATTATTTTAGAAAAAGCCGGTTACGTCGTGCAGGTTTTCCCCTCCGGCGTAGAAGCCTTGGCCGCATTGCGCCTGAAACCGACCGACTTTGATCTCGTCGTCAGCGATCTCGCCATGCCCGGCATGTCGGGCCTCGATCTCGCCGAAGCACTGCGGGGCATCCGGCCGGATATCCCGATTATCATCAACTCAGGTTTCGTCGACACCCCCACGCAAATACGTATTTCCGCTCTGGGGAATCAGCGTCTGCTGCTCAAACCTTTTTCCGTTGAGTCGTTAACCCAGGCCGTCCATCAAGCGATGTCGGCGGAAGCTTAAAGGGCCATGCAAA
>CAYVDZ010000894.1:0-2650 GCA_964450575.1 uncultured Opitutus sp. | reverse complement strand
CGCAGATCGTATTAACCCGGAGGTCGTTTTCGGGCGCAGTTTACACCCGACCTGCCGGTCAGCTCTTGGGGGCGCTGGTGTTTTTCGCGCATATCTGGCCGCGACCGGCGCCTTCGACGCGTTGGTCGCCGACACGCCGCTGGGCTATCTGCTGAAGCGGGGCCTCACCGCCCCCGACACCGTTTCTTTCATCGCCCGGGACTATGGCCATATGTTCGAGACCGTGAACCCGCCGATCGTCCAACAACTAAGCTCTCAAGGAGGACGCCTTTGCCCGCCGGCTCTCGCGGTTGATGCTGCACATGGTCAGTCAAGGCAACCTGGAGTCCGAGCCCAGTTTGATTTGCCCGAAATACTTCTCCGGCTCCGTGAAGCAACTCCATCAGCACCAAGCCGCCGCCGGGCTTCACTTCGAAGACGCACAAATCGGTGACGATCAGGCTGACCACGCCCCGGCCGATGATAGGCAGCGTGCATTTTCGCAAAATCTCGGGCTGCCGTCTTTCGCCGGATGCTCCATCACCGCCGCGACACGTTTTGCGCCGGACACCAAGTCCATGGCGCAGCCGGGGCCCTTGACCATTTTGCCGGGCACCATCCCGTTGGCGATGTCGCTGAGGTGATCCCTCGAAACTGCGTCAGGGGAAGTGTTAGTCTGGGGCGAACGAAAGGAACCCAGAATGACCGGCCAGATCCCCTCGCACCGCTGAGACGAATTCGCCGAACCCCTCCACCAGCGGCGTTCCCGCCTCGCCGGTCATCCGCAGAAGCGAGCGCTCGTCCTTGAAGCCGCTGCCGGTCACGAGACACACAACGTGCTCCGACGGCGTCACCTCGTCGCGCGCGATGGCCTGCACCACGCCGGCCAGTGCCACGGCACCCGCGGGTTCGCTGAAAATCCCCTCCTCCCGGGCCATCCGCGCCTGCCAGGACCAGACTTGTTCGTCGGTGACGACATAGCCCTGTCCGCCGGAACGGCGGCAAGCGGCAATCACCTGGTCGCCGTCGAGCACACCACCGACCTGCAGACCGCTGATCGCCGTCGTCGAAGTCACAGCGCGCGCCGGCACGCCGCCGCGCAGGGCCGAGGCGATGGTGTCGTTACCGGCCGGCTGCACACAATGCACGCGACCAAGGGTGCCCTCGACTCCACGCGCCACCGCGAGCGTCAGGCCGCCGCCGCCAGCAGGGCTGAAGATGCTGAAGCTTTCGCCGGCCAGCGTCTCGGCAATTTCATAACCGATCGTCTGCACGCCAGCCATGCCGAGCGGCGACAGCGCAAAGGCGCTGATCTCATAACCCGCCTTGAGTTCTTCAGCGAGGCCCCTCAGTCCCAGCATGACTTCCGTGCTAATTTCCGGCGAGGCTCCGAAGTTTTTAATCCGCAACAGGCGGGCGCCATACGCCCGCATCTGCCGCAGTTTCCCTTCTGGCGCACCCTCGACGATGGCGAGATAGCAAGCCATGCCGGCCCGCGCGCAGTAGGCGGCCAAAGCCGCCCCGGTGTTCCCGCTCGAGGTGCCTAGGCATACGGTCCGTCCTTCGCGTTTCAGGTAGGTCACTGCCGCCGCCGCAAACCGGTCCTTGTAGGAGCCGGTCGGGTTGCTGCCCTCGTATTTGAACCAGAGATTTTTCAGCCCGAGCGAAGGCCCGATCCGCTGCGAGCGGATCAGCGGGGTGCCGCCCTCTCCGAGGGTGACGGCATCCGCCGCCGGTGGTGCGCCCCATTTCTCGGCGTATTTCCAGATACTCATAAACGGGTCTCCAGCGGACTCCACGGCCCTTGCGCCGAATGCACAAAGCCGGTGGTCATTTCCGTGCTCACGGCCCCGCGCGCCGGCACTTGCAGCAGTTCGCCGCTTTTCACCAGGTCGGCAAAGCGCCCGACCGGCGACGTGCTCGGCTGGAGCGTGATAATGTGGCCCTCGCCCCACAGCGGGTAGCGCGCAATGCCACCGGCTGAATTCCACGACCACGCGTAGGGAAATTTATCGAGCTCCCACTCCATCGCGAAACCGAGCCGGCGGCGTTCGTTCCAAATACAACCCCAGCCCGCCGTGAAATCCGTGAGCTGCACCGAGTGATCCTTCCCGCTGCCCGCAGGGAGCACGACGCTGCAGTCGCGCATCGCGCCACCCACGCGCTCGGGCACGAACGGCCAGCGGCCCGAATAACCGGCCCTCAATTGCAGGCCTTTCGGATCTTCGGCTTTGAAAACTCGCACCGTCCGGGCCGGCGTGAACAACCGCGCTCCTTCCAGCAGAGGCCCGCCGAAAGTCGGATGCTGCAACCAGGCGACGGGCAGCGCGGACGAAGAACGGTTCTCCACCGTTTCGGTCCAGCGCATCAGTGGATCGTTCCGCCCGAGGATCAGGGTGCGCCGGTAAACCAACGGGGTCCGCACGGACCGGCCCACCAACGTCACCGTTAGCCCGGCCTTGGTCTGCCGGACCAGCTCCACCGTCCAAGGCAGGGCGCGCAATTCACCGTGGGTGCCAATCGGCGCCCCAAAATATTCAGTCGGAAAAAATCCCGTGGGCAGCGAAACATACCAGCTGCCGTCCATCACGTCGTAAAGGTCGCTGCCGGCGGCGACCGGCTGGTCCAGCACCCGGCTGCGCGCCGGCTGGCCATAGGGATTGCGCCAGAT
>CAYVDZ010000893.1:0-2650 GCA_964450575.1 uncultured Opitutus sp. | reverse complement strand
ATTTCTTCATGTGCTCTGCTCCGTTTCTGGTTGCACATGACACAGTCAATAAATGATAATTTAGCAATTACTTTATCCCCTAAGGAAGCGTGAAAAAATAACTTGAGCAAGTTATGCGCTCTGGGAGATTGTATAGTTCCACTCGCCATGAAAGCTGTCTCGCGTAATATTAACGCGGGCTAGTTGCTCGTCGCTGACCTCGATGCCCGTTGGGTAATTATTTTCGTCGATCGCCGCTTGCACGCGGAGTCCTGACTTTGTGGTGGTGCTGGCGATAAGGTTCACGACGGTTTTATAAGTCGTCAGTGGGCGTCCCCGCCAGTTTTTCGTGATGAAGCAAAACAGACGGTGTTCGATTTTGTTCCACTTGCTGGTCCCGGGTGGGAAGTGACAGACCTGCAAAACCAAGTCCAACTCGTCTGCCAGGTCCTGCAAGACAACCTTCCATAGTCGATTACGGCTGCTGTTGCTTCCGCCGCCGTCGGCGGTGATCAGCAGTTTGGTGGCGCGCGGGAACCGCCGCGCGCCCATCGTCTGCCACCAGCGACGGATGCTAGCGACGGCAAATTCGGCGGTGTCATGATCGATGCCCACGCTCACCCAGCCCTCGTTATTGAGCAGATCATACACCCCATAGGGAATTGCCTTGCCCAATTTTTTATCCGGGAAGTCGTGCACGTTTACAGTCTCTGGATCTCCCTTTGGCCTCCATTCACGACCTGCGTTGTAGAACTCCCCGACCAATTCCTTCTTTTTCGTATCGATGGATACCACCGGCTGGAGCGCTATTTGAAAGGCAATGACTTGTCGGTTGATGTATCCAAACTGCGCGTCGCGGTCTTGATGCGACGCGCCTTCCTGCGTCTTGCGATTGGACTGTAAGCTGTAGCCGGCTTTTTTGAGCAACGTCGCCACCGTGCGGTCCGTTACCGGGTGATGCTGCCGTTGCAACTGTTCGGCCAACTTGGCGGTGCTAGTGCACGTCCAGCGCAAGGGTGACTCCGGATGACCCCGCGTTGCCGGATCGACCAAGGCCAGCAACGCCGTTTCCAATTCGGGATCGGTTTGCGTCAGTGGCTTTCGCCCGCCACCAGCACTGCGGATACGATCGACTATTTTCGTTCTCGGATATCGCCGGCGATGATTAATTTCTCGCACCCCAGCCATGACTGTATTGCGCGCCAAGCCCGTGGCGGCCGCCACAGTGCTCACGCCGCCCCAGCCCAGCGCCACGGCTTCCGTTGCCGCCCACTGACGGCGCATCCGCTCGTCCATCATATCTCCGAGGGACTTATACTTTCGCCGAACCTGTTCCACCATGGTCGGATCTGGCACCCGGCTAAACTAACAATCCAACTATGTTAATACAAGCTTTTTGCTCAAGTTATTTTTTCGCGCTTCCTAAGTTCGTACCTCCTGACATAGCCCGCTTCTAAATGTCCGCTTTTTGCTCTTTTTGACTGGATTGAAACCGAGAGATGAAGGCGCAACCGGGATCCTGGGAAGAGAACCGCAGAGTGATTTAGCTCTTCGCATAACGCGGCGACCGCACGACTGCGATGGGGCGGTCCGGACGGGGTCATGTCGTGAATCGTGATAGCGGGCCGGAGCGTCTACTGCGATTTGGGGCGGGCCACGTAGTTGCATCGAATCAATTTGGAACAGCGAACGAACGCGAAAGTCGACTTCGCCCTTTTCTTATCACGATTCATGACATGACCCCCTCGGGCTGCCCCCCCTCGGGCTGCCCCCGACGACGGTCAGCCGCCCGAGGTTGCGCTGCGCGAGTTCGACGGCCCGGCTCAACGCCGGGTCGGAGTCGCCGTTGCCGTCGGTGTAGAATAGAATGTTTTTGAAACGTTTCATGGCGGTTGTCCTTTCTCAGTCCGCATGGCGGCAAGCCTCTTCGGACGGTGGATAACGCAGCAGGCATCCGACGCCGCCCAGATCCATCAACACGTCGCTATGCGCCACGATTTCGATTTCGGCTCCGGTGCGCTCAGCCAGTCGCACCATCTCCTCCTTGGGTGCCACTTCCCACAGTTGGTTGCCGCCGCAATCCGGGCAGGGGACCGGTTTGCACGACGCGGCGACGAGCCGCCCGCATTGGGCGCACAGCCAACCCGGATCAGGCTGGTAGTCCTTGGCCATAACCAACACTTCCGTCAGTCCTGACCTGAGCGCCCGGAGGCTGGACTCCGTGCCTGCGACCGCCAGCCCATGGGTATTGATTTCGCCTACCAGCACGCAGACCCGGGTCTGCGATTCCATTTCCTCCTGCTCGACGAACAACGAATTGGTCGCGGTCACAATATCCAGCATGCTGTCGCGCGCCGAGGCGTGGACGGTGTCCACCAGCTTGTCCGCCAGATGCGTGGGCAGCGCCTGCTTCATCCGTGTCGTCATCGCGGGATTCCCCGCGAGAATCAGGTGCGTGTGACCGCCGGCGGACACCAGGCGATCAAGGACTTTGATCGCGTCGGCGACGAAGCGTCCGGTTTGCTGTGCGCTGTAGTTTTGGTAGTGGGCTTTGCTCCAGCCACTGGCCACAAAATCACGGAGTTCCGGGCGTTCAGCCCAGACCTCCTGCGTGAGCGCCCCGAGGTTGATTTCCAGAATCCGCGCGCTCTTCTCGGTCATGAGCAGGAGC
>CAYVDZ010000892.1:0-2652 GCA_964450575.1 uncultured Opitutus sp. | reverse complement strand
GGAAGGGCAGACTCCGGTGGAGGCGGCGGCCTTGGAGAAACCGATTTTATTTGGTCGGGGTATGACGAACTTCCGCGAGATCGCGCGCGACTTGGTGGCGCGCGGTGCGGCGCGCGAGGTCGGGGATACGCCAGAACTGATCCGGGTTTCGCACGAGTTGCTGCGCGAGGAGGAGCAGCGGCGGGTGATGTCGCAGGCAGCGGCGGCATGGCGGCGGGAGAATGGCGGGGCCCTTGCGCGAACGCTGGCGGTCCTGCGTGAGGAGCTTCGGAAAACGAAAGCGCGGTCCGAGGCTAACCGGCGGTGATAATCTGGAAGGGGGAAAGGCGGTTTGGTATCGTGACTTTAGAGATGAAAGCACGTCGCTTCGAATATTTCTCATTCGTGCATCGGGGTTTCCCCAAATTGAGGCGCGCGACTCGAAATTGGTGATTGCACCCGGCTTCACCCAACCTACGGTCGCCCTTTTTTAGATTGATGCAGTCACACGGACCCAAGCGCGTCTACACTCCGCATTCGCTCGAATTCTGGTTTAACAAACTCGAGAACGATTGGTCCGATTCGTTTTCCGAAGCGCAGCTTGAGCAGGGGCGGGCAATTTACCGCGACGGCCAAGTGCGGGAGCTGGAGCTGACGGACAAGGATGCGATCGTCCATCGTCGCGTGGAAAAGAAGGACGAGTATGCCGTGATCGAATGGACCACGAAAGGTCTGACGGTTCGCTCCTCCTCGACTGACCGTGAGCTCGCGCATGCGTTGGCGGTGGCGGGGTTGCACGAGATTGAGGAACTCGTCGCGGATGAGATTTCTCCGCTGCCGGATGATTCGCCGGCCCAGGCCGCCACCAATGGTCACACCACAGGATCGACGGGCGACGGCCACCGCAATGGGCACGGGCACGCCGCTCGGAGTTACGGCGGCGGGATGTCGAAGAGTGGTGCGACTTCGAACTCCAGCGGTCAGGGCTCGACCACTGCGTCCGCGCCCGCTGCTGCGGCCAGTCCGAGGTCCGCGACGTCGCGCACCTTGGTTCTGGCTTTTAAGACGAAGTCGTCGGGTTTGACCTTTCAAGCCATGTGGCTGGATCCGGAAGCGAAGGCCAAGCATTCGGCGCTGGGGCCCGATGCCCACGCGGGAGGCGTGCACGCCACCTCGTCGGAGCGGGCGAAGCTGATCGGTCTGGCGGCATATGCACGGAAGGCGCATTTCCATTATCATCAGGACTCGGGTGTTTACACGATGGAGTCTCTGGTGGAGATCCCGAATTTTCTGAAAACGGTTCTGCCGGCGTGGCGGAAGTCGTTTACCATCGAGCTCGATGAGCGGTCCACGAACCTCCTCAAAGGCACGCGCATGGTGGAGATGGAAGCAGTGGCGGAGCGCAGTTCAGCGGGTCGCTCGTCGGGAGGTTCGGAGGTTGCGGCGTTAAACCTCCGTTGGATTTTCCGGGCAGGGGAGCGGATGCTCACCGACACGGAGGTGAACGCGCTTTTGAAGCGCGGTGGGCAGCCCCTGATTCTTCCGAGTCTCGGCATCGTGGCGCTTTCGCCCGAGAAATGGGAGAGTTACAACGTCTGGCAGCGGAATGTGGACGAAACGCAACCGGCCGGGTTGGTGGACGCGCCGGCGCTGTCTCCGTATCTAATCTTCTCGTTGTTCAACGACGCCCGGATGCAGCTGACGTTGTCGCCCGAGATCGAGGAGTGGCGTCAAAGTGTCCTGGCGCCGGCGGCGACCCCGCCCGCCGTGCCCGAGTTGCTGCGGCCCTATCAGCGCCGCGGCGTCGAGTGGATGCATCACCTCTGCAATGTCGGGTGCCATGGTTTGCTGGCCGACGAGATGGGGTTGGGCAAAACCCTTCAGGTGTTGTCGTTGCTCGCGGTGCGTCCAATTTCGGACCAGCCGAGCCTGATCGTTTGCCCTGCGAGCGTGGTGCCGGTTTGGCGCGAGGAAATCGCGAAGTTCTTTCCTCATCTCGCGGTCGAGGTGCTCAAGACTGGACACGACTTTACCCAAGGCACGCTGCAGCCGGCGATATGGCTGGCGAGTTACACCCAGTTGCGGAAACACCGGGCACTGCTGAATGGGACGGAGTTTGGCTACGCGGTCCTGGACGAAGGGCAGTTCATCAAGAACCCCGACGCGAAGATCACGCAGACGTGTTTCGCGGTCCGCGCTGCTCATCGGATTGTTCTGACGGGTACGCCGTTGGAGAATCGGCAACTCGATCTTTGGAGTATTTTCCGGTTTTTGCTACCCGGGCTTCTCGGATCGCGGGCCGCGTTTGAGTCGGCCTTGACCAGTGATCGGGAAGGCACGCTGACGCGGCTGCGGGCGCAGCTGGCGCCGTTCATCCTGCGCCGGACGAAGAAGGAAGTGGCGACGGAGCTTCCGCCGAAACTTGAGATGGATCTGATTTGCCCAATGACCGATGTGCAGCGCACGGAGTATGCGCGGATCTGCTCGGAAGGTCTGGAGCGCCTCGGTGATGATGTGGGCGCAGCGATGCGGGAGAAGTCCTTCGGTTTCCTGGCGTTGCTCACCCGGCTGCGCCAGACCTGTTGTGACCCGGACATGCTACCGTGGCTCAAGGCTCCGTTGTCCGACTCGGGCAAGATCAACCTCCTGGTCGAGAAACTCACGGAGATCGTG
>CAYVDZ010000891.1:0-2656 GCA_964450575.1 uncultured Opitutus sp. | reverse complement strand
AAACCGCCGCGCGGGTCTGAGCTTGAACCACCGTTGGGCCGCGTGGGCGATTCCAAGGACATCACGGGCCGGCCCGTGGCGCAGGAAGAGTTTGGCTTTGGCGAAGTGGAAAGCCGCGGTCATTTCGAGAAAACCGATCGTAATCTCTTCGATGGCCAGGATCTCGATGTACCCACTTATCTGCGCAAAGGGATCAAGATCCTGATCTAACATTCGCGGGAATGGGTCGGTCGGGTGGGGGGGCTCACCGGATGTTTGGGAAGCTGAAACCGCGGTGTTTGACTGATCTGAATTCACTCCGCTTGGCAAACGTCGCGCCTTCTGCATGGTAGGCCTATGTTTGTTGATGAATGTACCGTAAAGCTCACCGCCGGTGATGGCGGCCGGGGTTGTATCAGTTTTCGTCGTGAAAAATACGAGCCATGGGGTGGACCCAATGGTGGCGATGGCGGTCGCGGTGGCGACGTCGTCCTGCTCGGCGACGTAAACACGAATAATCTGGTCGACTACAAGTACCAGCCGCACTGGAAGGGCGAGCGCGGCGAACACGGGCAAGGGGCCGATTGCCACGGTCGTGAGGGCAAACCCTGCGTTCTGCGGATGCCGCTGGGCACGATTGTGATCGACCTCGCGACCGACAAGCCGGTGGCGGAGATCGTCGCCGATGGGGAGCAGATCGTGCTCTGCAAAGGCGGCAACGGCGGCTGGGGTAACACTCATTTCAAGACCTCCACCAATCGTGCGCCGAAGCGCGCCAATGCCGGTCATCCGGGCGAAGCGGGTTCTTATCGCTTGGTGCTCAAGAGTATTGCCGATGTGGGCTTGGTCGGTTTTCCGAATGCCGGGAAATCATCGCTGACGACCCGAATCACCAAGGCGCGTCCCAAGACGGCCGCGTATCCGTTTACCACGCTCCACCCTCAAATCGGTGTCATTGAGTATCCCGATGTGGTGAAAGGCGACAAACGTCTGCTCATCGCGGACGTTCCGGGCTTGATTGAGGGCGCGCACGAAAACCGCGGGCTGGGTCATCGCTTCCTCCGGCACATCGAACGCTGTGCTTTGCTGATCTTCATGATCGATATGGCCGCGACCGATGCGCGCGATCCGCGCGAAGACTACCGGCATCTGTTGCGCGAGCTGGAGCTCTACGACAAGTCGCTGCTCAAGAAGCCACGCTTGGTGGTTGCCAACAAGATGGATATTCCGGAAGCGGCGGCCTACCTGAAAAAGTTCAAATCCCGCTATAAAACCGTGGACGTCGCCGAGATCTCCTGCCTCTCAGGAACGGGGTTGGAAAAGCTCAAAAAAGAGTTGTTAAAACGGGTGGCAAAATTCCGCCGGATGGAAAAAGCGTCGCGTGTAGAAGCCGCGTGAGCCGATATGGGGACGCATGTCGAAAGAACATCGTCCTCTGATGATGCGCTCCAACCGTTTGTTGGGGGCGCAGCTCGTCGAGCATAACTTAGTGAAGATAGAGGACTTGGAGGCAGCCAACGAGAAATTAATCGAGGCGGTATCAAGCGATCAATTACGGAGGGTGACGGTCCTTGGGATCCTCGCTTACGACATGAAAGTCGTAAACGAGGATGACGTCCTGCATCATATCGTGGAGTCGGAAGGAGTTGGGCTGGTCGATCTGCGTGATTACGACGTGCCCGAGGAAACCCGAAAGCATCTGGATGTCGGCGCTTGTTGGGCGACGTGGTCAGTTCCGTTCGATCGCGAAGAGGAGTTCACCTTTATCGCGACGGCGTATTACCTGAGCCCGGCCGTGCGAGCGCACTGGGAAAAGGCGCTGGGTGGCCCCATCCTGTGGTACGGCGCCACGCTTGAGGCGATTGCCGATTACCTGGAAGCCTTGAGTCGAGATCCCGCCGTCGCGACTCATGCGGCCGTGGCCCATGCTCATTAATCCACCATGCCGCTCGGGAAAATTCAGCTTCAAATTGTCACTAAGTTGGTGGAGATGGACCGCTTGGATGCGGAGCAGCGCAGCGCGTTGGTCTCGCGCTCAGACGATCTCAGTGGCGACGCGCTCGATAAACTGCTCCAGGACGAGTATAAGGTCAGCGCGTTCCAGTGCTTGGTGGCCAAGGCGCGGGCCTTGAATCTGTCTCCCTGCAACGTGGCCCGATTCCGGGTCACTCCGCAGACGTTCGAGCGTATCCCGCAGGAGTTCTGTCAGGAGCACCTGGTGTTACCGATTGGCCAGGTAGGTGACATGCTGTTGGTGGCCTTCGCCAATCCGTTCGAAGTCACGCTTCCGACCAAGATTCAAGAAATGACGGGCAAGCCGGTGGTGCGGATGCTCGCGCGCGAAAAGGACCTGAAGGACAAGTTTGCGAAACCGCAGGAAACCGTCGCGGGTTTCGAGGACGTCGTACTGAAGATTGGACAGGAATACGCCTCCGAGTCCGAAACGGAGATGAAGGACGAGGATGTCAGCGAGGAGTCTGGACCGATTATCCAGCTGGCGAATCGGATTATCGAGGAAGCGTTTTTTTCCGGCACAAGTGACATCCACATCGAGCCGCAGGAAAAAGAGATTATTGTCCGCAATCGGATCGACGGGGTGTGTCATGAGAAACTTCGGCTGCCGAAAAAAGTGGGCCCGGCTCTCGTCGCCCGTCTGAAGATCATGTGCAATCTGGAC
>CAYVDZ010000890.1:0-2657 GCA_964450575.1 uncultured Opitutus sp. | reverse complement strand
CCGCGATAGAGCGGATAGCGGGACTTTGGCTGAAAGTTCGGCGCGCGTGCGACCCAGCCGCGTTTGTCGTTTTCGTAAAGCGTGCCGAGGTTGAGGCCGTTGGTGAGTTTGATTTTCCAGATCGGGCTGCCGGTGGTGATCTGCGTCCACGGATTGCCGTCGATGCCGGTGTTCCAATCCGGGGCGCCGACAAGGCGGGCGCTGCCGAGAGCGCCGGAGCTGCGATAGATTATATTATGTTCCCCGCCACCCGGACCGCCGCCGGAATCAAAGCGTCCGAAAGCAATCGGGGACGGAGTCACGTAATCGCCGGCAGCGAGATTGACAATAATGTCGTCAGACTGGCTCGAGTTGTTGAGGCCCGAGGTGCGGATAACGTCGCGCGCTTTGCCGATCGACTGCCATGCGGTGGCCGGGGTGAGGCCGTCGCCGGTGGCATCGTCGCCATTGGGCGAGACGTAGCGCACAGTCGGAGCTGCGAGCGCGGTGGCGGCGGCGAGTAACAAGAAGGCGCCGAGGTGGCGCACCGAGGGGAGTGGGGACAATTTCATGAGCGAGGCGGGGGTTGGGTGTCGCGGCGGAATGCCGGGCGAACGCCCGAAGAATATCACCCGAAGCGGGACGCGCCCAGATGACGAAACGGACAACCGATGGAAAAATCAGGCCACGCGCGCCGCCGGGGCTCAGACGCTCACGGCGGGGGCAAAACGGATTTTTTCGCGGTATTCCGTCGGTGTGCTCATGAGGTGCTGGCGGAAAATCCGGCAGAAATAACCGACGTCGAGATAGCCGAGGCTGTGCGCGATATATTTCACGGAGTGGGCCGTGGTCGCGAGGAGGTGCTGAGCGGCCTGCAGTTTCCGCTCCAAAATATACTGGCCGAGGGGCACGCCGTGCTCGCGTTGAAAGATACGGTTGATGTGGCGCACGCTGTAGTGAAAATGGCTCGCGATGTCCTCAAGCTGGATCGGCAAGTGCAGATTCTGGTGGATGAACTCGGCGATGTGGTGACCGGAATTGCGACTGAATCCCTCGGTATCATCAAGCGGTGCGGGCGCGGCGGACGGCAGCGATGCACCGACGGTTTCCTCCAGAAATACCGCGAAATAGAGGTGGAACCACGCGTGGATCTTTTCGGCAAGCAGGTTGCTGCCGGCTCGGGTGGCGAGAGCGCCGGCCCACTCGGTGGAGAGCTGGGTCAGCACTCGGCTGCGCTTGAACCGGAAAGCGTGACGATGCGAAAGATCGTCAAGGGCACCGACGAGCCGGCGGCCCTCGTCATCGAGGGGGGTGAGTTTCAACTGAAAACTGCTGATCACGACCGGGGCTGCTACGACGCGCCAGCGGTGTTCGTAGCCGGGCGCCATGAAGAAGATCTCGCCGGGGCCGAGTGTCTGGGCCTTGGTGCTGTCGGAATACTCCACGCGGCCGGTGACGATCTGCGAAAGCTCGAACCAGTCGTGCGCGTGGGTCCCGACGGAGTAGTCGTCCGTGGTGGCGACGCAGTAGTAATAACGCTGAAGAAACAGCCGGAGGCCCGCGATTTGCCATGCCTCATAACTGGAAAGGAGACGCGGCAACAGTTGGTTGAGGCGCGGCAAACTGGAGAGATCGACAGAGGGCATGGCCAAGGGTGGAGCAAACGTGGAGCACGTGGTTGCGATGGACAAGGTATTGTCCCATCACTCCGGCACAATGTCGCGATTGTCCCATATGCGTTGGACGCCGGTTGCATTATGCTGGTGGCCACCGATGAATCTAGTTTCCGCCCCTGTCCCGGCCGAGCAGTCACTCGCCGACGCGCATTTCGCCGCGGTGGCGCCCGTGTTGGCCGCCGCCGCGATTCCCGACTGGCGTCATCTACACAACGGGCGCCCGGTGCCGACGGAACTCTACAGCGACCAGCCTTACCTCGTGCAGACGAATGACCGGGCTTGGTTGTGCATCCTCACGACCGGGCGCAGCCACGAAGGCTCGTCGGGGCAACATGTGGTTTCCCGACGCAGTCTGGATCAAGGCCGCACGTGGACGGATTTTGCGGACGTGGAGCCGGCGACCGGGCCGGAGGCTTCCTATGCCGTCCCGCTGAAGACGCCTTCCGGACGAATCTACGTGTTCTACAACCACAACACGGACAATCTCCGGGCCGTGCGCGCTGACGAGCCGCCCTACAACGGAGGCTGGTGTGCGCGGGTGGATTCGCTGGGTTACTTTGTGTTCAAATACAGCGACGACCACGGTCGCACTTGGTCGCTGACGCGGCAGGTGATTCCGGTGCGCGAGACGGCGATTGACCGCGCAAATGCCTACGGTGGAAAACTGCGTTTCTTCTGGAACGTGGGTCGGCCCTTTGTCCACCAGGGTTCGGTTTACGTGCCGCTGCACAAGGTGGGTGGTTTCGGCGAGGGGTTCTTCACGAGCAGCGAGGGCTGGTTGCTGCGCAGCGAGAACCTGCTGACGGAACGCGATCCCGCGAAGATCCGTTGGGAAACGCTCCCCGAGGGCGAGACGGGGTTGAAGGCGCCGGCCGGTGGCGGAATGATCGCGGAAGAGCAGAGTTTCGCGGTGCTGAGCGACGGGACGTTTTACGCGGTGTGGCGCACGGTGGACGGACACCCGGCGTTTGCGCGGAGCCGCGACGCCGGACGCACGTGGAC
>CAYVDZ010000889.1:0-2658 GCA_964450575.1 uncultured Opitutus sp. | reverse complement strand
TGCCCATTCATTCATTTCGTCCGCTGACCGCTGCAGGCAGATTCACCTCGCTCAACAAGCAGAAGGACCTGTCGAAAAAGCGTCCCGAGCGCGCCCTCACCGAGCCCAAGCACAAGACCGGTGGTCGTAACGTCTACGGACGCATTACTTCCCGCCATCGTGGGGGTGGTCACAAGCAACTCTATCGCATCGTCGACTTCCGTCGCGACGTTCTCGATCTGCCGGCACGTGTGCAGGCCATTGAGTACGATCCGAACCGTTCCGCGAATCTCGCACTGATCGCGTATTCCAATGGAGAGAAGAGCTATATTCTCGCTCCCAAAGGTCTGACGGTTGGTAGCACGATCTTCGCGGCGGTAAAGGCAACGACCAACGACTTCAACGTCGGCAACCGTTTTCCGCTGTCGATCATCCCTCCGTCCACGCTCGTCCATTGCGTGGAGTTGGTGCCAGGCCGCGGCGGCAAGATCGCCCGCTCCGCCGGGACCAGTCTTGAGCTCGTCGCCGTCGAGAAGGATCGTGTCACCCTGAAGATGCCTTCAGGCGAGCTTCGGTTCCTGCATCCTGATTGTCGCGCCACGATTGGTGAGGTCGGCAATAGTGACCACAACCAGCAGTCGTTGGGCAAAGCCGGTCGCAGTCGCTGGCTCGGTATCCGGCCAACCGTCCGCGGTGTGGCGATGAACCCGGTCGATCATCCGAACGGTGGTGGACAAGGCAAATCCAAGGGCGGCGGCGGACGTCAGCATCTGGTGTCGCCGTGGGGTCAAGTGGCCAAGGGCCTCGTGACGCGTCGTCGGAGCAAGCTTTCGACCAGCATGATCATCGTTCACCATAACGGTCGCAAGCCGCGTGGTAAGAAGTAATCCCCAACCTTTCGCATCATGGCACGCTCCATCAAAAAAGGCTTCTTTGTCGACTATCACCTTCTCGAGAAAATTGAGAAGGCGGTGAAGACCGGCACCAAGAAACCCATCCAGACCTGGTCCCGTCGCTCGACGATTACGCCAGACTTCATCGGGCACACCTTCAGTGTGCACAATGGCAAAGCCTTTATCGCCGTCTACGTCACGGAGAATATGGTCGGCCATAAACTCGGTGAATTCTCGCCGACCCGTGTCTTTAAGGGCCACGGCGGTATGACCCGCAAGGAGATCTAAGGCTTTGCGTCTTCCGCCCATGGATCGTGGTATCTTTCATTTACTGGCGCTCACGCTGCTCGCCCCCGGATCCCTTGTGGTCCGGGCGGCAGCTGTGGAGCCAGTAATTGAGGTTACCGCGATTGAGCAGACGACAGTTGCTGATCTCGTAATATTAAGTCGCGGATATAATGCCGGACTGCGTCAAGGAATGGTTTGTCGCGTCACTCGTGGACAATCTGAAGTCGCTGAGGTCATCCTCGTCGATCTTCGCCCTGACTGCAGTGCTGCTCTTATATTGAGTATGGCCGCCAACCAGTCCATCCGCGCTCAGGACGTTGCAGCCATTAAAGTTTTTAAATCCTAAATTCAGAAAACCAAAAGGGTGGGGCGTCCTTTACGTTCGCCACTATCGCCTGCCAATTCGCAGGAATCCCTCTACTACCATGGAAGTTCAAGCCCTCACCCGGTACGCGCGGATGTCACCTAAGAAGGTACGCGAAGTTGCCCGGACCATTCAAGGCCGCAAAGCCTCCGAAGCCGTCGACTATTTGGAACTCGTTCCTCGCAAGTCTGCGCGCCTGATCGTGAAGACGCTGAAGAGCGCGATCGCGAATGCCGAGAACAACAATAATCTGTCAGCCGACACGCTTCGCGTCAAAAGCGCCATCATTGAGAACGGTCCTGTTCTCAAGCGATTCAAAGCGGGCGCGCGCGGCTCAGCCATGCCACGTCGGAAGAAGATGTCGCACATTCGCATCATTCTCTCAGACGGAAACACCAACTCGTAATTTACTTCCATGGGCCAAAAAACCAACCCTATCGGCTTCCGTCTCGCCGTACGCCGCAATTGGCAGTCTCGCTGGTACGCCAGCAAGAAAGATTTCGGCAAACTTCTGTACGAGGATCAAATCATCCGCTCCACGCTGATGGAGAAACTCAAGCAGGCGTCTGTTCCCCGCATCTTTATTGAGCGGGCCTCCAATCGCGTTCGCGTTAAGATTTACACTGCCCGTCCCGGTATTGTTATCGGCCGTAAAGGCCAGGAGATCGAGAAGATCAAGGAGGAGCTTGCCAAGCTTACCGGCAAGGAAATCCTTCTTGATATTCAAGAGGTCAAGAAGCCTGAGATCGAAGCCGCCCTGGTGGCTGAAAATGTTGCATTGCAGCTGGAGCGTCGCATTGCATTTCGCCGGGCCATGAAGAAGGCGGTTGAAATGGCGATGGCGCTGGGCGCCGAGGGTATTCGTATTCAGTGCTCGGGCCGCCTTGGCGGAGCCGACATCGCTCGTCGGGAGTGGCAGCGCAAGGGTCGCGTACCGCTTCACACCCTTCGTGAAAATATCGATTACGGCTTCGCGGAAGCGATGACCGTTTACGGCAAGATCGGCGTGAAATGCTGGATCTGCAAAAAAGAAGCCGACAACAACTGATCCAGTTTCTGGATCCACCATCACTTTAGGAGATACCTCCCATGGCTCTCGCTCCCGCCCGCACTAAATACCGCAAGACAATGAAG
>CAYVDZ010000888.1:0-2674 GCA_964450575.1 uncultured Opitutus sp. | reverse complement strand
CGCGATTATGCGTCATTTGCCGCAGCGCGACGGAAAGGGCGAAAGGGGCGGGCATTGGCTCCGTTTTGAGACTCAGCGCGGCGCAGTCATCCGGTATCGTTCGCCGGCGTCCACTTTCGTCGCTTCCCGGGCGACACGACTACCTGGGGGCAAATTCTCAATGGCGATCGTCGTGGGATTTTCCCCGATTACTTTTATTGCGCGGCGTTCGAAGCGGTCACCGGTTGCGAGCAGCACGAAATCGCCGGCGCGCGAGCGTAACACGGCGGACACCGGTAGCGTTTGCGCAGCAGGCAGGCGGGCGACCTCGATACTCACGTCGACGGTCATGTTGGGCAACAGCACGTCCGGGGGATTTTCCGGGGTGAGTCGGAGGCCGGCGACTCCGCGATCCCAGTCGATGCGCGGGCCGATCTGGGTGAGTCGCGCTTGGAAGGGCCTCGTGCGAAAGGCCGGCGCGATCACGGTTGCCGGCTGCCCTACGTGCAGGCGGCCCACGTTGTTTTCATCCGTCTCGGCGTAGATTTCGGTCCGGGTCATCTCGGCAATCAGAAAAAGTGCCGTGCCGGGGCCGACACTCTGGCCCGGTTCTACCGCACGGCGGGTGACGGTCCCCGCAAAGGGTGCTCGCACGATGCGTTTCTCCAACTGGCGGTCGAGCAGCCGCAGTGCGCTCTCGTCTTCTTCGCGCCGCGCCCGCGCCGATGCTTCCGCCGCCTCCAGCCGGGCTACGGCGTTGCGCGCGGTTTCCAGTTCGGCCACGGGCAGGAGTCCGCTGCGGGAAAGTTCCTCGGTGCGGCGCAAATCATCTTTCGACTGACTCGCCAACAAAGCCGCGACGACAGCTTCAGCCGCGCTTGAGTCGCGCCGGGCGCGGGATTGTTGTCGTTGGGCCTCGTAGTCGACGAGGCCGATGCGCGCCAACTCCTGCCCGATGACGACGCGGTCGCCCTCGCGCGCCATGACCTCCTCGACGGTGCCGCCGATTTCCACGCCCACCGCCGCCTCCCGAACCGCGCGAAGCTGACCGCTGACGACGACATGATCCACGACCTCCCGCACCTCGACCGTGACGACCACCGCCTCAGGCCGCCGCACCAGTCCATACGCCAGGGCGCCAGCCAGCAGGACAACCGCTAGGACTATCCAAACTCTCGTGAGCCGCCGGGGCCGCCGCGCCGAAGCGCGAGCCTCTGGCGGCGGTTGGGGCTCTTTCGCAGGTTGCGGTGCAGGGGCAGACATAGAAGACCAATCCAAACCAAGTTAAGTCGGAAAATTCTGCCTGCACCGGTTGATGGGACACAAGGTAAAGGTTCTCCAGGCGGTCAAAAGGCAGGAGGCATGGCCAGTAACTTGCCCCCTGCTATGGCGCCTCGTGCGAAGCCGTTGGTTGTTACTTGCCAAACAAAATACAGATCGGCGCCGGCACGTTGATCACGCTCTTGGTTTGATACGTCAGCTCGCCCGTCGCGGGATCGACCTTGTGCACCGACACGGTGTTCGAATCCGCCCCGGCCGCGAGCAACCAGCCGCCATCCGGCGAGAGATTGATGCTGCGAGGAAACGCCCCGCGCACCGGTTGGACTTGAATAACCCTCAACGTCGCCGTCGCCGGATCGGCCCGGTAAACCGTCACGGTGTCGTGACCCCGGTTCGAGGAATAAACGAAGCGTCCGTTCGCGTGCACCACGATCTCGGCCGCCGAGTTTTGCACCTCTTTCGCTTTCGCCTCTTCACTCAGCGCCGCGACGGTCGCGAGTTGTTTCGCCGTGCCGGTTGCCGCATCCCACGCAAACGTCGTCACCGACAGCGCGAGCTCGTTAAGCAGGTAAATGAACTTCCCGTCGGGCGAGAACTTCATGTGCCGCGGGCCGCCGCCCGGCACCGAAGGCGCGAAGCCGTGCCGCACGAGCGCGGGTTTCTCCTGATCGATCTTGTAGATCACGATGCCGTCCATGCCGAGATCCGGCACCAAGGCGAATCGTCCGTCGGGAGAAAAACCGCAGTAGTGCGCATGAGGCTTGTCCTGCGGTCCTTTCACGACGCCCGAGCCGCCCGTGTGCTTCGTCACCTGCGCCGAGCCGAGCCTCCCTTCCGTATCGAGGGGAAAGAGCGCCGTCGAACCGCCGCCGTATTGCGCCGTCAGTAAAAATTTTCCGCTCGGATGCACCGCGATGTGCGCTCCGCCACCGTCGCCGATGGGCGCGGAGTTGATCATTTCGAGCGCTCCGCCCGCAGCGATGCGGTAGCCGACCACCCCGGGACCGCCCGGAAAATTCGCCACCGCATACAATTTCGTCCCGTCCGCATGCAGCGCGAGAAAACCCGGTGAACCGATCTCCGCCGCGAGCTCTGCCGCCGTGAGCTTCCCGTTCGCCGGGTCAAACGTCGCGCGGTAAATGCCCTTCGCACCCGGACCTCCGGTGCCAAAATACACAGGCACCGGGGCCGCGCCCAGCGCCGCACCGAGCCACATCACAATCGCGGACGCTCGCAGCAAAAGGAAAATTTTCATGAGTGTGGTCGTAGCACGTCCCACGGGCTACCGCCAATCGCGAACTTCTTCGCCGCGTGCACTCACGACGTTTGGCCAACCTGCGCCGAACTCCTGCGGCATATTCGCAATCCGGCCCAAGTCATCGCCGACGGGAATCCGCGCGCGAACGCACTCTTC
>CAYVDZ010000887.1:0-2680 GCA_964450575.1 uncultured Opitutus sp. | reverse complement strand
ATCCTGGGAGTCGGCGGCAGCGCGGCCAACGCCTCCCATGCGGTCAACGACTTCCGCAAGATCGGTGGCATCGAGTGTTACGCCCCGACGGACAACGTGTCCGAGCTCACCGCCCGCACGAATGACGAAGGCTGGGCGAGCGTGTTTGCCGAGTGGCTGCGCGGGTCGCGACTGCGCAAAGAGGACGCGTTGCTGGTATTCTCGGTCGGCGGCGGCAGCCTGGAGAACAACGTGTCGCCGAACCTCGTCATGGCGGTCGAGCTCGCGAAAGAAGTCGGCGCCCGCATCATCGGAATCGTCGGCAAGGACGGCGGCCACACCGCCAAAGTCGCCGACGCCTGCGTGATCGTGCCCACGGTCAATCCCTACAACATCACGCCGCACAGCGAAGCGTTTCAGGCCGTGATCTGGCACCTGTTCGTGTCCCACCCCGATGTGAAGATGCGGCAAACGAAGTGGGAGTCGGTCGGAGGAAAGTAAGAAACGCAGGCAGAGAAAGAAGAAATTAGAAACTCGGCAGCACTCCGTGCGGATAGGACCGGGGCCGTCTCGTCGCTCTCCACGCGTCTGCTCCTGTTTCTTCCTTCTTCTTTGCCCGCCGAGTTTCTTCTTTGTCCTTTTTCTTCTTTTCCTCCCTTTCTTCTTTTCCTCCGTGGTTTCTTCTTTTCCTCCAGCCGTCTTTCTCGATCGCGACGGTACGTTAAACGTGCAGGTGATCCGGGCCGGAAAGCCCTACCCGCCGCAGACGCTTGAAGAGTTTCGACTGTTTCCGGATGTTCCTGAGGCCTGCGCCCGACTCGCCGCGGCCGGATACACGTTGGTCGTCGTGACCAATCAACCGGACGTCGGTCGCGGAACGCAAACGCAGGCCGCCGTCGAATCCATGCATGCGCGGCTGAAAGAACTCATCCCGCAGATCGCCCAGTTCGAGGTGTGCTTTGCGCCCGGGCAGGCGCACGCTCCCGACCTCCCCGCCGATCCGCGCCGCAAACCCGCGCCCGGGATGCTGCTCGATGCCACGCGCAGCCTCAACCTCGACCTGAGCCGCTCCTGGATGGTCGGCGACCGCTGGCGCGATGTGGAATGCGGCCGCCGTGCCGGTGTTCGTACCGTGTTCATCGATTTCGGATACGCCGAGACCTTGCCCACCCCACCCGACTTCACCGTGACGTCACTGTCCGAGGCCGCCGCGGTGATCTTGCGCTCCCGCTGATACAGCCAGGCGGCTCTCGTGGAGACCGTCCGGGTCCTGTTCTGCTCCGGAACCGCGTTACCACCCCTTCGTGCGGGGCCCAGAAGCCCTCCGGAGTTTCCCCTTGCTCCCCGTCCCGCACGGAAGCTCAATCCGATCCAGAACCCATCGCCTATGAAGTCTCTTTCCGACCTGAAGATTCAGCTCTACGCCGACGGCGCCGATATCGCCGGCATCCTCGATCTTTATTCCAAACCCTACATCAAGGGACTCACGACCAATCCCTCGCTGATGAAGAAGGCAGGGATCAAGGACTACGAAGCGTTTGCCAAGGAAATCCTCCAGACGGTCACCGACAAACCGATTTCGCTCGAGGTTTTCACCGATGACCTCGTCGACATGAAACGCCAGGCGATGAAAATCACGGCGTGGGGCAAGAACGTCTACACGAAGATCCCGATCACCAACTCGCACGGCGAGTCCTGCCTGCCGTTGATCAAGGAACTCGCCCAGGCCGGCGTGAAGCTCAACGTCACGGCGCTTCTCACGCTCAAGCAGGTCGTCGGCGTGGCCGCTGCCCTCAATCCCGAGGTGCCATCGGTCGTTTCGGTCTTCGCCGGACGGATCGCCGACACCGGCGTTGATCCCGTTCCGATGATGCGCGCGTGCGGCGCCTTGCTGCACGAGATGCCCAAAGCCGAGCTGCTCTGGGCCAGCACCCGGGAGGTACTCAACATCCTGCAGGCCGAAGAGTGTGGGTGTGCAATCATCACCGTGCCGCACGACATTCTCACCAAGGCCGCCAAGATGTTTGGCTTGGACCTGACCGAACTATCGCTGGACACCGTAAAAACGTTCTCGAAGGACGCCGCTGCCGCTGGTTTCACGCTCTGAGAAAATCCTGATTTACGTCCGAGGCAGACCCGCGCAGCGTGGCAGGTCTGCCTTTTTTATGCCTGTCCTCCTGCTCCTTCGCAGCCTCCCGGTTCAATTTTTTCTGGCGTGAACATTCTCTTCGTCAACTACGGCGACTACACCTCGAATAGTCTCAACCACATAAGCGGATTCGCGAATACGCTGTCCGCCCAAGGCCACTCGTGTGTTGTCGCGATCCCCGACCGGAAGGAAACGCTGCAGTGCATCGCCCATCCGCTTTTCATGGCGGCCACCTACCAGGAAGCGCTCGCCCGGCCGAACCTCTTCCCCAACGGCCGCTGCGCGGAAATCATCCACGCATGGACGCCCCGCGAATGCGTCCGCAAGTTCACCGTCGCCTACCAGCGCGCCGCGCTTCCCAGCAGCCCGCCGGCGCGGGTCATCATTCATCTCGAAGACAACGAACATTTTCTTCTCGAAGGCTTCACGGGGCGCTCGTTCAACGAACTCCGCGAGTCCAGCGGAGCCGATCTCGCGGCCCAGTTGAATGACCGCCTCCCGCATCCCATCCGGCATGACAGTTTCCTGCGCGTCGCCGATGGTATCACCCAC
>CAYVDZ010000886.1:0-2690 GCA_964450575.1 uncultured Opitutus sp. | reverse complement strand
ATCGAGGTTCTCGGTGAAGCGCCGCCAGGAACTTGCCACGAGATAGGAGTAGGAGCGATTCGGTTGGGCCACGGAGCGCCAACCGGCCTGATCTGCATGAAGGGTGATAAACCACGCCACGCTGGCACTGGCGGCCAGGGCGGTGCAGCCGACAACGACGGCGAGGGATCGGGGCAGACGTGCGATGCCCGTGGCGCTCACGATCGCAATCCAGGGAGCGGCGAGCAGCAGGTAACGAAATGCAAACGGATGCCACTGGTGCATGCCGTAGAAGAAGACAAAGAACACGATGATGCCTCCGCCCCACCCGAGAACGATGCGGCTGATGGGACGTCGGGGAGTCACAGCCGCGGCGAGGAAACTCGCGCAGAACAGGACGAGGGTGATGAATCCGTAACTGGTGACGTCGGCATCGGGCGTGGTGCGGTTGAGCACCGCCTGCTGGAGGGTGTGGCGCCGGCTGATGTTATCCAGGGTGTAGGGGTCCTGTTCCGGCAGCGTATTCGCCAAAGCACTACCCACTTTTTCTCCGAAGGTGCGCAGTCCCCAGGGTTGCGAGTTCGGCTCGAAATTCTGGGCAAGCGAAGAAGTGAGGTTGTCGCGGAGTTTTTGCCAGAGGCCGGGAATGGAGTCGAAACCCGCGTGATGTTTTTTCACCCATTCCGATGGGCCGAGGGGATCGCCGTAGGCGCGGGCATTGCGGAGGAACAACGGACCGGCGAAAAACAGAATGCCGGCGATCGCGATCAGGAGGGTGCGCCGCCATTGCTGCCATGAGAGACGATGTTGCCACCCGAGCCAGATCACCCACAGGACGGCGGTGGGGCCGAAATAGAAAACGGTGCCCTTGGCTCCGAGCGCGAGGCCGGCGCCGAGGACGCCGGGGGTCGAAACCTGCCCGCGTTTGAGCGCTGTGACCCAGAGGTAAAATGCGGTCGCGAACAAACCGATGGTGAAGAGATCGGTTTGCGCGGCGGTGAATTGCGCGATCAGGTTCCCCATGCCCAGCAGGAGAGCCCCGGCTAGAAGCGAGGTGATTTGGCTGAGCCCCGAATGGCGCGCCAACCCAATGGTGGCTCCCACGGTCATGATGCCGGTGAACGCCTGGAGCAGTACGAGCAACGGGAACCCCGTGGCGGTCGCTCCGAGAATCCACGCGGCGACCACCTCGGGCAGGAACGCAACGAAGTTTAAACGCAGGTCCGTTGTATCCAGAATTCGGATCTGCTCGTCCTGCAACCAGTGCGCGAGCCGCGGCAGGTGATAACTCAACGAATCGTCCACGACGGTTTCGGCGAGGGCGGCGATGCCGGTCAGGACGGACAGTATCACGAGCAGCGCCAAGGTGGCGTTTCGCTCCGGACTGGGGCGATTCAGGAACGTGCGGGCCTCGCCGCTTAACCGCCGGAGTGCCGCGAAATCCGCCGGCAGTTGTTGGCGGCGGACGACTATCAGCGCGGCGAGGACAACCACGTGCACTGCCAGAAATCCGCTGGCGCTGAAGCCGCCGAGTTCGCCAAGGATAATCCCGGCCCCGGTGATGAGCGCGAGGAAATACCAGGACCATGCGAGGGCGGCCTCGAGCACGCGATGCGAGGCGTGCCCCGTCGCGCAGGTGAAAAGCCACGCGGCGATGGCGGTTGCAGAAGCGTCGGTTAGGAAGCGGCCGAGGCGAAGGAAATCGGTGACGTCCAAAGAAGGGCGGGTTGAAGGCGGCGAGTTGGGAACGAGGACAACAAGCGCGGATCTGTCACGGCTCTTCCGTGACGAAGTGGCAGCCGCGGCTGTGGGGATTCAGGGACGAGGCGTGGACGACCAGCAACGCGGTCTGCACGGCATTGCGCAGATCGATCAGTTCGCGCGTGGGCCGGCAGCCTTGGTAAAACGTCTGAATCTCCTCGCTCAGTTCCGACAAAATCCGGCGTGCCCGGGTCAGGCGTTTGGGCGAACGGACGACCCCGGCGTAGTTCCACATCGTGTGTTGGATTTGCTGCATGTCCTGGCGGATCAGAACGGGATCGGCTTCGCGCGTGGGACTCTCCCACTCTGGCGGCTCGGGCAGGCGGAATGTTTCGCGGGCAATGTCGGTGCCATCGGTGAGCGCGGCGAACTTGGCACTCACCAAACACTCCAGCAGGGAGGTGCTGGCCAGCCGGTTGGCGCCGTGCAGACCGGTGCAACCGGTTTCGCCGATGGCGTTGAGATGGCGGACGCTGGTGCGGCCGTTGAGATCGGCATGCACGCCGCCGCAGGCGAAATGAGCTGCCGGTACCACCGGAATCGGATCAGTCGTGATGTCCACTCCGTGTTGGAGGCAGCGCTGATAGATCGTGGGAAACCGGTCGCGGATGAATTCGGACGTCATCGCGGAAAGATCGAGGTAAACACAGGCCTCTCCCGTGGCCGCGAGTTCCTGCTTGATCGCCCGGGCCACGACATCACGCGACGCGAGGGATCCGCGGGGATCAAGCGTATCCATAAAGCGGTGACCGCGCGCGTTGAGCAACATGGCACCTTCGCCGCGCAGGGCTTCGGTGACGAGGAAGCGGGGGGCGTTCTTCTTCGCAAAAACGGTCGGGTGAAACTGGACGTATTCGAGATCGATGAGTCGCGCACCCACGCGGTACGCCATGGCGACACCGTGGCCGACGCTCCCCGGTTGGTTGGTGCTGTGCAGAAAAATCTGACCG
>CAYVDZ010000885.1:0-2691 GCA_964450575.1 uncultured Opitutus sp. | reverse complement strand
ATCCGGCGTCTTCACCCGGCAGGTGAAGGGAAGGTGATGGGGCGGGTTCCGATGCAGGAACTGGGCCTGCCGGCGGTGCTGTCGTGCCTTCGGACGCATTGACCGTTGGCTCCGCTGGCGCGGGTTCCTGAGACGAAAACAAGGAAGGGGCCGGGTTCTTGAACGCACCGGGCACACTTTCGGAGTGATCGGCTACGGGCGGACGAACGATAAGCCGGTAGGCGAGGAAACCGGCTCCAACGAAGAGCAAAATGATAAGGGAACCCAGGATGATAACGGCGCGTTGGGCGCGGCGGACAGCTGGTGGTGGCGGCGTAGCAATGGGGGGAGGGTTTGCGCCCTGAAAATATCCAGGCGTTTTCGGGCTCACGTTGGCGGACTCGCTGCCAACTTCGAGGTTAGGCTGTAAACGAGGCGGCGCAACCCGCTCGCGCTCCGCTGCGCCTGGACGATTCGAAGGTTCGACCGCGCCACCGGTCGGGCCGGGCTCTGTCCGGAGCGCAGATGAGACAGGCGCGCCAGCAGATGTACGCGGGTTCAGTCGGAGTTTCTGCACGTTGTCGCTCATACGTCATCCTTCGTGGAAGGTGAGAAATGGGAAAAGATTTGTTTGGAGGAATGATCGTCCCTGGAGTTGGCGCCAACGCGGCAGTAGCGTGACAATCGAGTGCCGGGTTTTGGGGCCGCGATTTTCATGCTTTATTGGTTCGAATCGGGGCGAACGGAAAGCGTTCGCGATGAGCTCCATCTACTTGCGGCGCGGTCGCCGAAATCTGTAATCGATTCTCGATTGATCTTGGGATTCGGTCGACGCTGAGGGCGGCTCCAGATCAGGTAAAATGACCGGTTGGAGTCATTGGGCAACAACCGGTTCGGTTCCTCTGAAAAGGGGTATTTTAGAACCTCCTCCGGCCCTCGAATTGGGGTTTTGGGCCGCTTGACGGCCAGTGCCTGCCTGCGTCGGAATATCCGCACAGAACCCTCACTGATCCGGCTCCGGCACCTTAACTCGTTCCTCCCATGCTCAAGCTATGTCTCCCTGTCCTGCTCGCCCTCATCGTTAGTTCCGCCACTGCGACGACGATTAGCCAGTTCAATGTTCCCGTTGTCCAAAATTTCGATACGCTCGCGAACGCGGGCACAGCGAACGCAACGGTGCCGGCAGGCTGGAGTTTTGCGGAGACCGGCTCGGGGGCGAACACCACCTACGCGGCCGGCACTGGAAGTTCCGCGACCGGCAATACCTACAGTTTCGGGGCGACCGCCTCCACCGAGCGGGCATTCGGCGCGTTGCGTACGAGCTCACTCCTATCCGCGCTTGGCTCCGTGGTCACGAACGAGACCGGTGCAGCGATCACGAGTTTAATGATCGCATATACGGGCGAGCAATGGCGACTGGGGGCAACCGCTCGGGTCGATCGACTCGATTTTTCCTATAGCTTGGACGCGACGTCGCTCACGACGGGTTCGTGGTTGGATTTTGACGCGCTCGACTTCGTCGCACCGATTTCCGCGGGAACCCTTGGGGTGCTCGACGGCAACGCGGCGGCCAATCAGTCGGCGATCTCGTCCACCCTTAGCGGCCTGAACATTGCGACCGGTTCAAACGTCTGGCTTCGTTGGACCGATTTCGTGGCCACGGGCTCGAATGACGGATTGGGGATTGATGATGTGACGATTTCCGCGCTGGGAGCGGTGAATCTGAATCCTGAACCGCCTACCGCGAGCGTGCCGGAAGGAATACCAACCAGCTATTTGGCGATCGTTTTGCTGGGTGTCCTGCGGGCCGGAGCCGCGCGTCGGATGAGCGCTGTCCCGGTCAGCTAACAATCGCGTGCAAAGCCTGAGTTGGGAGGCGCTCATCGAGCCGGGCACCTTCCCCCACTCCCGGCGCCGAGGCTAATCACGGAAGCCAGCCGTCGGCCCCGCTATTCTCCATAAAATCGGCCCATGCTTTTCTGCTGCGCTGCAATGCCGGCAAAGAACGGACGACTTCGATGGCGTGCGCTCGACGCGGGAGGACCTTCCGGGCCTCCAAGGTCACGCGGACCTGGTGTTGGAGTTCTGGTCCGCCACGAACCCGTTTATGGATCGTGGTAAACCGAAAACAAACCCGAGTCCGAGCCCGGCGCCAAAACCAGCGAGATGAGCGCCGAGATCGACGTTGGCTCCGCCCGCGCCGTGAAGCGCCAGGACGGTCATTCCGGCCGCCAGGGGAACAAACATTGCCCGCCAGCGGTGCGGGTGCCGAGACCGGGCAACGACACGGATGGCGCGGCCCGTCAGCAAGCCCACGGCGGCGAAGATCGCGGTGGAGGCCCCCAACGAACGGTAGTCGGTAGGGTAATGTGCGGCAGCCATTGCAAGATTGGCTCCGACCGATGCGATGGCGACGAGCAACCAACCTCGACCAAGGCCAAATGTCGCCACGATGGCGGTGAAGACGAGAATACCACTCAGAGAGTTCGAGATTACGTGGGAGACACTGCCATGGAGAAAAAGGGCCGTGGCCGCGCGCCACCATTCACCGCGATCGACCATGGCGCGGGGATCGAGTAAGCCGGCATCCACCCACGGGGCTTGTTGCACAAAGCAGGCGAGAATCATGACTGACCAGAGAAGGGGCGTGAGCCAGGCGAAGGAGTGGCTGATCCACGGATCCGCAATTGCCGGTGGGGGCCACCCGCCGCG
>CAYVDZ010000884.1:0-2692 GCA_964450575.1 uncultured Opitutus sp. | reverse complement strand
CCGCATTTCCGCGGCTACGAGCTCGGTGCGGTCGATTTTCTCTTCAAGCCGATCGACTCCCACGAATTGCTTTCAAAAACAGGGGTGTTTTTTCAGCTCGCGCAGCAGCGACAGGAGCTGCGGCGTCTGGCGGAAGAACGAGCCAAACAGAGTGCGGCGCATGCGGCCGCCGGGCAGTTTCTGCGCACGATGATGGATGGCGCGTATGATCTGATCTACGCGCAGAATCCAGAGGGGCGCGTCTTGTTTGCCAATGCGGGTGCCGCCAAGGTGTGGCGCCTCGCCTCCGAGAAAACCATCGGCCGCAAGGAGGTGGAATGCTGGCCGCTGGAGCCCGCGGCCGCGAAGCAACTGGCGACGTTGAACGCGGACGTCACGCGGACGGGACTGCGCCAGCAAGGTGAGATTGAGGCGTTGGTTGACGGCCAAAGGTCATTCTTCTGGGTCGATAAGGCGCCGATGCGCGGAGAGCATGGAATTGTTTCGGGTGTCGTCACCGTGGCCAAGGATATCACTGAACTGCGGCAAGCCCGGGAAGCGCTCGCCGCGGAAAGGGCGTTGCTGGAGGCGCTGCTCGAAGCGTCTCCCATCGGGTTGATGATGGTTGACGCGGCCGGTTGCATGGCGCGGATCAACCCCGCCGCCGCCGCGCTGTGGGGCCCCTTGGGCCGCGCCAACCAGCAAACGGCGTACCCATGGAAGGGATGGTGGGCCGACGACTCTGCGCGCAGTGGGCAGCCGGTCGACCCGGTCGAGTGGGCGGCGCTGCGGGCGCTGCGAGGAGAACCCGTGCAGGGCGATGTGATCGAAGTCGAGCCGTTCGATGAACCGGGCAGCCGTCGGATCATCATCAACGCCGCCGCCGCCGTACGCAGCGCCTCGGGCGCGATCGTCGGCGCCGTCATTGCGCAGACGGACATCACCGGGATGAAGCGCACGGAGCGGGCGTTGCGGCAGAGTGAAGACCGCGTGCGCCAGCAGCTCGCGGAAATTGAGGGCATCTACGATGCGGCCCCGTTGGGCATGTGCACCTTCGACGAGGATCTGAGGTTAGTGCGCATCAACGGGCGTTTGGCCGCCATGAACGGTCTGCCTGCGGCACAGCATGTCGGACGCACCGCGGCCGAGGTGTTGCCCGCGTTGGCCAACGCCGCGGTGAAACTCGCTCAAGCGGTGCTGCGCACCGGCCTGCCCATCCGGCACGAAGTCTGCAGGGAGACTCCCGCGCAGCCCGGAGTTCAGCGCGTGTGGGACGAATCCTGGTATCCATTGAAAGATAGCAGCGGGGCCGTCCTGGAAATCGGTGTGATGGTTGATGACATTACCGAACGCCGGCAGATCGAGCACGCCTTGCGGGAGAGCGAAGAGCAATTCAGGGCACTGGCGGAACACATTCCTCATCTCGCCTGGATGTGTGATCCGGCAGGCAACGTCTTCTGGTACAATCAACGGTGGCTGGATTTCACCGGGACCACCCTCGATGAGGTTAGAGACTTGGGCTGGCTGCACTACCAACATTCCGAGCACAAAGATCGGGTTCTCGCTGAGTTTCAATCTGCCCTCACTTCGGGAACGCCGTTTGATGATACGTTCCCCTTGCGCGGGGCAGACGGGCTGTATCGCTGGTTCCTGACGAGGGCCTTTCCGCTGCGCAACGCTCAGGGAAGCATCGTTCGCTGGTTCGGCACGAACACCGACATAACCGTGTTGAGCGAAACCCAACAGGCCCTGCGCGAGGCCCGGAACACCGTACAGCAATACGCCCAATCGCTGGAAGCGACGGTCGAGGAACGTACGGCGACGCTGCGGGCCGCGGTGGCCGAGCTGGAGGCATTCTCATACAGCATGGCCCACGATTTGCGGGGGCCCTTGCGCACGATGGCGGGCTACGCCGAGGTCATTTCCCAGGAAAACCCCGACTTGGATGCCACCACCCGGCATTACCTCGATCGGATCCGCGCCGGCGCCCGGCGACTGGACCGGGTCACACAGGAAATGCTGAGCTACGCGCGGCTGCGAGAGGCTCTTCCCCTGGAAACTGTGAGCGTCTCCGACCTGCTCGCTGACTTGATTGAATCCTACCCCAACCTTCAAGCGTCGCGGGACCAAATTACGGTTGATTCTCCAATTCCTCGCGTGATCGGGAACGCGGCTGCGCTTACTCAAGTCCTCTCCAACCTGGTGGGCAACGCGCTCAAGTTTGTGGCGCCCGGCTGCCCGCCCGAGGTTCGCGTGTGGGGCGAAACCGTGGCGGAGCTCCCGGATATGCCTGTCTCTGCCACCGGCTGGGTCCGAGTCTACATTGAAGACAAAGGTATCGGCATCCCACCGGAAGCGCGTGGGAAATTGTTTCAACTGTTCCAGCGTTTTACTCTACCGGGTAACTACGAGGGCGTCGGCATGGGCTTGGCCATGGCGCACAAAGCGGTCGAACGCATGCACGGTCGGATTGGCTACGAGCCGCTGAATCCCCGCGGCAGCCGATTCTGGTTCGCGCTCCCCGCGCCTTAACCGCACGGATTCGCGGCGGCGGATGATTCAACTCCAAGGCGGCGGTCGGCAGAGTCTTACCTGACTTTCCGAGGATCTCAGAGGTTCAGTCCGGGCGGAATAGATTAGCGGAGATCAGCGGAGATCAGCGTTCCTCCCGGTCTTTTCCGTCACGATCCCGCACTTGGAAAACGCGGCGGCT
>CAYVDZ010000883.1:2283-2694 GCA_964450575.1 uncultured Opitutus sp. | reverse complement strand
CTTCTATATCGAGTCGGGCAAGATCCAGATCTCCCTGGTATCGGAACAGGGCAAGGAAGGCGTCATCGCCATGCTTGGGGCTGGCGAGTTTTTTGGCGAGGGATGCCTCGTCGGCCAACCTTTGCATCTGGCAACCTCGACCGCGCTGGACGAATGCACCATTGTCCGGATCGAAAAGGAAGCGATGATCCGCGAGCTGAATAGCAATCCAGAGTTCTCAAAGGTTTTCACGGCATTCCTGCTGTCGCACAACGCACAGATCGAGGCCGATCTGGTCGACCATCTGTTCAATTCCAGCGAGAAGCGGCTGGCGCGGGTGCTCCTGATGCTCGCCCATTTCGGCAAAGACGGCAAACTCGAGCTGGTCATTCCCCCGGTCAATCAGGAGCTGCTGGCGGCGCGCGTTGGTAC
>CAYVDZ010000883.1:1138-2273 GCA_964450575.1 uncultured Opitutus sp. | reverse complement strand
AGATCGGACCCTGCGCCATCTGCCGCAGCTGTCGCAGGAAACACTGGCCGAGATGGTGGGCACCACGCGCTCGCGGGTCAACTTCTTCATGAACAAGTTCCGCAAGCTCGGCTTCATCGAGTATAACGGCCACCTCAAGGTCCATTCCTCGCTGCTCAACGTGATCGTGCACGACTAGCCAGGTTCGGGCCGGTCGCCGCCACGCGAGAGGCCGGCCCACCATCGATGGCGACGGCGGTTTTTCGCTCCGAACCCATCGCGATCGCGAGATACCGCCCGATCGCCCCGATCCCTACCGATTTCCAGCCCCCGCTGACCCCGCGTCGGACGGATTTTATTTTGCGCCTGGCGTCAGATTTCCTGAAACCCCGGCGAATCTGCGGACCAACGCGCTGCCTCCTGTGCAATGCGAGACTCCCAGCCCCCCGACGACCCATTACGACTCTATTCCTACCGGAGAAATCCGGACCCCTAGGCCCGGTGCCACCGGGTGGGGCTGAAAGACGGGAAATCAGGGAGGGAAAAAACCATGCAGCAAATTCATTTTGGACATCAACAGGCGAGCCGCGTGGTCGCCGTATTCGCTGCCAGCACCGCAATCTTCGAACTTCCGGAAATTGCCACGCTCGAAGATCTTGCCGACCGCCTGGGGCGTCTGAGCGAGTGGCGTGGCGATGCGCTGCTCAGCGTGACCGTCAAGATTGTCGACCCGGACCTGCGTTCGTAGCCGCGGATATAAGCGAAGCACGCACCGTTCGAAGAAAGGAATTTCTTATGATCGATGAAAATCCGGCAAACATGCCGATCAATATGTCGGCGCGGCGAATCCGGATTAACGCCGCGGCCATGCAACTCGTTGCCGATCTCGATGGGCGTTACGTGGAGCTGCATGTCATCACGAATACCGGTCAGACAGTGGCCATCACCTGTGGCAACGATTCGATTTTTGCGATTCAGCGGCACATCGAGCAGATGGCCGAGGAGTGCCCGGAGATTGCGTCCTGGGCCGCGCAGGAAAGCACGGACGCGCGCTAAGGAACCGCCCGCCAACGACCAGGGCGACTTGTCCGGACGGCAATCTGCACCAAGGCGGTGCTGCCGGCACGTATCCGCGGCGCCGGCTGATGGCGCACAG
>CAYVDZ010000883.1:0-1128 GCA_964450575.1 uncultured Opitutus sp. | reverse complement strand
CATTCACACCGACCTCGAACCGGCGGGCGATAGGCCGGAATGGAGATTTTTTGATGCATCTCTTGCTGATTATTGTGCTGGCCCTATTGGTCGCCGGCGCGCTGCCGATCTGGCCCCACGATATCGTTTGGGGATTCCTTCCCGCTGGGATCGCTATCATCCTGATCGGCTTGATCGTGCTTCTGCTCATCCGGGGCGCGAAGCAATCGCTGCGGTCGCGAGACACAAGTACCTGAGGGTGTCGGCGAGCAATACCAATTTGAAAAACCGTTATTCGGGCGATTATTTCAGAATAACAGTCATTATTGCATTGCATTACACGATACTATTGTAATTTGGCCTCCCGTTCCCATGTGCAGTCTTCGGGCATTGCCGCTTTTCTTCTGCCGGCATCGCTCCAGCCCACAATCACAGAAGCCATGGAGGCTCTCATGCGCAATAAGCTTGCAACGATTTTGGTCGCCCTGCTCGTCCTGTCGGGCGGCGCCGTCCTCAGCGCGTGCAACACCACCGCAGGCGCCGGTAAAGACATTTCCGCAGCCGGTCGCGCGATCAGCAACACCGCCGAATCCGCGCGCTGAATTCGGCGTCGATTGCGTGCGTGCATCGAACTCCGCTTCACGATGGGAGACACCATCATGGACAAGGATCGAATCGAAGGATCGCTGAAACAGGCCGCCGGAAGCGTCAAGGAATCCGCCGGCAAGGTTACGAACGACTCTGCGATGCAGGCGAGCGGTGCTGTCCTGAAGGCCGAAGGCAAAACGCAAAAGGCCTTCGGCAACTTGAAGGACAGGATTCGCGAGTATTTCAGATGGTAATCTTTGAATGCATGGCGGGCCGCCGCGAGTGGCTGCCCGCTTCCAGCAACCAGACCGGCACGCTTTCCATCCGCCCCACGCCGCGCGTCGCGCGCGCCGCTGTCGTGAGGGGCTTCCGGCATGGCCGGCTTGCGATGACGCCGATGAAATTCGGTGCCGGCGGTTGCTGCGTGGAGGCCGATCCGGCATTGTCCTGACGGCCGGTACACCGGCCCCGTCTTCGGGAATCGAACGACAGGCCCGACTTCTCCAAAACCGAACGCGTTCGAGAGATGCCTCTAGAACCCCGCGTATCGCAACTCGGCAT
>CAYVDZ010000882.1:1403-2695 GCA_964450575.1 uncultured Opitutus sp. | reverse complement strand
CGTATCGTCATAAACCCATCATCTCATGTCCGAAAAAATCGCGTTTGTAGGAGTTGGCCGCATGGGCGGCAATATGGCCCGCCGTCTTCAGGAATGCGGCTATACGGTCACCTCCGTGTATGATGTCCACGCCCCCAGCGCCGCCGCGCTGGCTCAGGAGATCGGTGCCACGCACGCTCCCGATCTGGCCGCCGTTACCGCCGCCGCCGATGTCATCTTTACAGTCGTGAATGATGATGCCTCCCAGCTCGCCGTGTTTAGCTCCACCGGAGACTCCCTCCTGACCGGCGCCAAAGGGAAGGTCTTCATCAATTGCGCCACGATCTCCCCCTCCACGCATGTTGAGGTTGAACGCCGACTCCAGACGGTCGGCGGCGTTTCCCTGGAAGGCTGTATGGCGTCCTCGATTCCCCAGGCGCGAAATGGCACCCTCTATTTGATGTGCGGCGGCGACCGCGCGACCTTTGATCGCGTCAAACCCATCCTCGATAAACTCAGCTCGGCTCTCCGCTACATCGGCCCCACCGGCCAAGCCGCCCAAGTGAAAGCCCTCGTCAACATGGTGATGAATATCAATACCGCCGGTCTCGCCGAGGGACTGGGGCTGGGCGCCACCCTCGGACTCGATCTGAACATGCTACGCGAGGTGTTCGCCCAGACCGGCGCCAATTCCCAGGTGCTTAAAACCGACGGCGAGGATATGCAGAATCGCGATCATTCCTGCTTTTTTTCCGGCGCACACGCCGCGAAGGACTCGGGCATCGCCTGGACGCTCGGTGCCCAGGCCGGCCTGAACCTCCCGCTCGCCGGTGCCACAAAATTACAGTTCGAACGCATGGTCGCGCTTGGCCTGGGCGACTTGGACAAGAGCGGCATCGCCGAACTGACCTTCAAGGATCGCCACGGATAAAAGCGAAACCCGCCTCCTCCGGGCCTGATGCGTTTGCCATCCTGACCTTCCACCTGATGTCACAAATTCTGCCACGTTTCATGCTTCAACTTGCCACGCTGCTGCTGGCGAGTTTCACGATGGTTGCGGCGCAGCCGGCGGTCAGCCCGGATCATGTTACATTCTACACCGAACCGAATTTTCGCGGCGAAGCATTGACCGTCGAAGCCGGCGCCACGGTCGACGATCTCTCCAAAATGATCCGGCCCAGCCAGCGGCCGTGGATTTTCGCGATCTCCTCGGTCAAGGTCGAGGGCGCCGCCAAGGCCATCGTCACCAGCGCACCAGGCTTGCAGGGCGATCGGCTCGAAATCACCCGCAGCATTTCCGACTTGTACGGTGA
>CAYVDZ010000882.1:0-1393 GCA_964450575.1 uncultured Opitutus sp. | reverse complement strand
CAATCCCGCGTCTCCGGCGGAAGCTGGGATCGCGCGATTGCCGCGGTTTCCGTGACCGGACCGCGGCCCACCGTGGCAGCACCGTCAACGCTACCTCCGGTGCGTTATGAACAACCCCCGACGGTCGTCCACGTGGTACCGAGGCCCACGACACCACCGCCGGTCTATGTCCGCCGGCCAATTGATCTGCGAGCGGTGGACGCCGCGATTCATCGCGCCTTTCGAGAAGTCCTCGGGCGGACCGCGGACCCGCAAGGGCTCCGCTTGTATCGAGACCGGATTATCAGCCAGGGCTGGACGGAAGCCCAGGTCATCCAGCAGCTCCAGCGCAGCGATGAAGCCCGTGGCATCGACGCGACCGCTGCCATCACGAAGGCCTATCGTGAGGTCCTCGGCCGCGACCCCGATCAGCAGGGTCTCAATCATTACCGCGCCCGGTGGCGCGACGGCTGGACCCAGGGGCAAATCCGCGATGATCTGCGGCGGAGCACCGAAGGTCGCACCACCAATATCCAAAATGCAATTACGCGGGCTTACCGCGATATTCTCGGCCGCGAGCCAGATCCGTCCGGCTCTGCGAACTATGAGCGCTTGATGCGCGACAAAGGCTATACGGAAAGGGACGTTCGGGCTTCGTTGATGAGCAGTGAAGAGTACAGCGAGCGCCGACGCCGGTAGCGGAAATCTCCGCCCTACGCCTTGCGTCAGCGAGCCCGGAAGCGGGTTCGCTACCACGAGGTGGCTTGAAGCCGGCTGCGCTCACGCGCTCTCCCTTCAATCCGGTACCGTCAATAAAGACCGCCTCACCTGCGGCCTCACCTCGAATCCGAATCGGCAAGGCGTAGCCCGGCCGAAACCGGCCTCAGTCGTCGGATAACTTGCTGCCACCACTCTTGCCTTTGCCCTTTTTGCCCGCGGCTTTGCCTTCGCTCTTTTCCTCGGCAATCTCCCACTTCGCGCGATGCTCGGCGGAAGCGTGGCCTCCACCGCGGCTCCCGCGGGCGTCATCCTTCTCTTTGCCCACCAGGTCGAAAAAGATCGGGCAACCCTTGAGATCCAAATCCTCGACCAAGCCCGCCTCGAGATAACGCCGATATTGCTCCGTGAGCTTTTCTTCGCGGTTACAGAAGATTTTAATGCGAAACGGCCGGGTTCCCGTCTGCGTCGCGTAGTAGATGCGGAACCGCTTGCCCCCAATCGCCGGGGGCGGATTGCGTTCGGCGAGGTATCCAAGAATCTGGTTCAACTTCGCCGTCGGCAGTTTCTTATCGAGCGTGCGGTTGAGTTTCACCGCCGCATTGAGCATGCGGTCGATTTCATAGCCGCTGACGGCCGAGACGAAAATAACGGGCGAGCCCGGGGTGAAAAACAATCGGTTGAATAGGGCGTGTTC
>CAYVDZ010000881.1:0-2695 GCA_964450575.1 uncultured Opitutus sp. | reverse complement strand
GCGTTCTGGTGTGTCTTGAGTTATTTCGGCGGACTCACGTTTCTCGAAAACAAGGCCCTCGACTGGCGGTTTCAATATCGGGGCGAGAGAGCGTCGCCGGTCAAGGTGGTGCACATCGACATTGATTCGCTCTCGTTGAGTGCGATCGGCGGCATGCCGTGGGATCGGAGTTATTTCGCGGATGTGGCGAAGGCCCTCGTGCAAGAGGCGAAGGTCAAGGTGGTCGCGTTCGACCTGGTTTTCTCGGATGCAGGGCTCGCCCAATCCGCCGACTTGAGGAAAGTGATTCTGGGGAATGCCGAGTTCGGCCGCTTTCTCCAAAGCCAACCCCCGGTCGTCCTCGCGGCGGCTTATGGCGGCCGGCAATATCTCGACGTTAATAACCAGATCACGCAACGGCAGCTTCCACTCGTCGCGTCCCAAAAAATGGCGCGCGAGGAAATGGCGCCTCCCGAGTTACCCTCCTTTGAGACGAGCGCAGACCCGTCCAAGCCTCGCCCTTTTACGCCCCCGGTATCGGTTGGCTTGATCGATACGCTGGATGGTGCGACGCGCCGGGTTCCGGCCTGGGCACCGAGCAATCAGGGGACGATCTATTATCACATGGCGGTGCAGCTTGCCCGGTTGTATTGGGGGCTGCCGCCCGAGGCGCTGCGCGTCCGCGAGGACCGGATCGAGTTTGTCCAAGCGGATGGATCGCTGCGCGCCACGATTCCCCTCTTGGATCAGCAGATTCTCGAAGTAAACTGGTTCACGCGCTGGCTGTCGCCTCACGTCATTCACGCTGAGTTTGTCGACGTGTTTGAGTATGCGTCGATGTTGAGTTCGGACGTTCCGGACGAGGTGCGGGCCGCCAGGGAGTATTTCGCCCAGGAGGAGTTTAAGGACGCGGTGGTGTTGGTCGGGCCGGTTGATCCGCTTTTGCAGGATATCGCGCCGACTCCGCTCAATCCCTATCCAGTACCGAAAGTCGGACTGCACGGCAATTTGCTGAAGACGATCGTTTCCGGAGCGTACCTGAAGCGCTTCCCCGAGGGCGTGGATTACATCCTGGTATTTGCGCTGGCCTTATTGGTGGGTGGCTTCTCCGTCGCGGGCAGTGCGCGGACGGTGCACCTGAAGGCGATCGCGGTGCTCGGCTTGGGAGCGTATGCCTTGGTTACGTTCCAGCTTTTCAGCATGAGTAATATCGTGCTCCCGTTGACGGCACCGATTGGTGCGGCGCTGACCACGAGTTTTGTCGGCCTGTTATGGCAGGTGATCCACGAGCAAAAGGCGAAGGGACGCATCAAAGGAATGTTCGGCACGTATGTGTCTCCGCAGTTGGTCGAGCGCATGGTTGAATCGGGCGAGGACCCTCAGCTTGGCGGTCACGATGCTGAAATCACACCGTATTTTTCCGACATTCAGGGCTTCTCGAGTTTCTCGGAAAAGCTCGGGTCCGGACGTCTGGTTGAGTTGATGAATGAATACCTGACGGCCTGTACGGATATCGTGCAGGCGCAGGGTGGCACGCTGGATAAATATATTGGTGACGCGGTGGTGGCGATGTTTGGGGCGCCGATTCCGCTTCCCGACCATGCCTATCGCGCGTGTGTGGCCAGCCAGCTGGCGCATCAAAAACTGGGCGAACTGCGGGAGAAGTGGACCGCTGAAGGTGGGAAGTGGCCGGACATTGTCGGACAGATGCAGTCGCGCATCGGGCTTAATACCGGCGTGTGCATGATCGGCAACATGGGAAGTCGGACGCGGTTCAATTATACGATGATGGGGGACAACGTGAACCTGGCTGCGCGAATGGAGTCGGGCGCGAAAAGCTGGGGTGCGTACACGATGGTCACGCATGCGACGAAACTCGCGTGTGAACAGCACGGCGACGGCCGGGTGGTTTTCCGGGCACTTGGTCAGATCCGGGTGATGGGCCGCTCGCAAGCGGTGCCGATCTACGAGGTCGTTGGATTGCGAGAGTTGCTCTCACCCACGGTCGCCGAGTGCCTGGACGTATTCGAGCAAGGATTGGCGCGGTATCATGCGCGCGATTGGGACGGTGCGATCGCGTTGTTCAAACAGAGTGCGTGCCTCGAGCCCAACCAGCCTGGCAAGACCCCCGGCGTATCGACGAATCCCTCGCTCGTATATTTGCGCATTGCGGAGAACTACAAAGCCAAACCGCCGTTGGAAAACTGGGCTGGGGTTTACGAGATGACGGAGAAGTGAGCGGATGTGATACAGACATTCCTGTCTGTATATTCTCGCGAGGCGGTGCCTCAGACCATCGAGGTTCCAAGATCGATCAACCGCGGATTGCGCGGATGGAGCGGATGGTTGGAGGGGTTCTCGGCCTTATCCGCGAGATCGGCGTAATCCGCAGTTTAAGTTCTGAGGTTTGGGAAAACTAGACCTGTGCACAACCCGTTTGGCCTTTCAGGACTCTAGGTTTTCGTTCGTCGGTTCCGTGAACCGATCGCCGTTTCTATAACAAACAAAAAGCCCGGCGCGACGGCCGGGCGTCGAGAATAAATCCTATCGGCTTGCGGCTTACTTGAGCAGCATCTCCTTCACTGACTTGCCGGCCGGAATCATCGGCAGCACTTGCTCGGTATAAGGCACAATGACATCGAGCACGAAGGGACCGTCGTGATCAAGCATCTCCTGGATGGCGGCGCGAAGCTCGCTCTTGAGATGGACCCGGCGG
>CAYVDZ010000880.1:0-2699 GCA_964450575.1 uncultured Opitutus sp. | reverse complement strand
AGCGGTTTGCCTGAGTCTTCCAGGCAGGGTCGTTCTCTTAGCTCACGTATTTCTGCACGATCGGGATTCTCCGCCCGACGCCAAACGCGAGCGGAGTGATCTTCAACCCGGGCGCGGCTTGTTTCCGCTTATATTCGTTCAGGTCGACCTTGCGCACGACGTCGTTTACCACGGCCTCGTCGAAGCCCCGACCCACCAGGTCGCGGCGGGACAGCCCTTCCTCGACGTAGCCTTTCAGAATCGCGTCGAGCACGTCGTACGGCGGTAGACTGTCCTGGTCGGTTTGGTCGGGCCGCAGTTCGGCGCTCGGCGGTTTTTCGATCGTCGAAACCGGGATGATTTCCTTCTCGCGATTGATCCAGCGTGCCAGCGCGTACACCTGCGTTTTGAAAACATCGCTGATGACCGCGAGGCCTCCGCACATGTCGCCGTAGAGCGTGCAATAGCCGACGGCCATTTCGCTCTTGTTGCCGGTCGTGAGCAGGATGGAGCCAAACTTGTTCGAGAGCGCCATCATCAGCACGCCGCGCACGCGCGCCTGGATGTTCTCTTCCGCCACGTCCCGCGGGCGGTCGGCGAACAACGGCGCCAGCAACCCTTCGCTGGCGGCGACGGCGTCGGCGATCGCGATGGTCTCGAAACGCATCCCGAGATTCTCCGCCAGGATCCGCGCGTCGTCGCGTGAATGCTGCGAGGAAATGGCGGACGGTAGTGACACTCCCATGACGTTCCCGGGACCGAACGCGGCCGCTGCGATGACGCCGACCACCGCCGAGTCGATCCCGCCGGACAGCGCGATCAACCCCTTTTTGAAACCGCTCTTGTGGGCGTAATCCCGCAGCCCCAGCACGAGCGCGTTAAACATGTCACCGCATGGATCCGGGGCGAAGCTCGGATGCAGGCTCGGCGCTTCAAAGGGCGCATTCGTCCCGCCCGGGTGGCGCACGTCGACCACGCGGAGATCTTCGGCAAAGGCCGCGAGGCCCGCGATCACGCGTCCTTGCGCATCACAGACCAAACTCCGCCCATCGAAAATCAACTCATCGTTGCCGCCCACGCAATTCACGTAGGCCACCGGACAACCAAGTGCGCGCGCGGAGTCGGCCACGACGATGTTCTGGCGAACGTTCTCCTTGCTCGCGTGCCACGGACTCGCGGAGATGTTCACCATGAAGTCGCACTTCTGATCGGCGAGCTGGTCGAGCGGTACGCGACCATTGTAGAGTCGGCGCGTGCTGATCGAAGGATGCGTCCAAATGTCTTCGCAGATCGTGATGCCAATGCGATAACCCGCGTGCTGGATCACGGTGGGCGCGGCCGCCGGTTCGAAGTAACGGTCCTCGTCAAACACGTCGTACGTCGGCAACAGGCACTTGCGGGCCATGGCGGCCACTTTGCCCCGATAGCAAAACGCGGCCGAGTTGAAAAAGGGACGTCCCCGGCCCGTCGGATTGGTTTCCACCGTTCCGATCAGGGCCGGCACGGCTCCAACCGCCGCCGCGATTTCAAGGAGCGAATCCGCCACATCGGTGACGAAACGGCGCTTGAACAACAAGTCGCGCGGCGGATAGCCGCAGACCGCGAGTTCAGGGAAAATGACGAGCTCGGCCCCCTGGGCAACGAGCGCGGCGTAGGCGTCGAGAATTTTCCGGCGATTGCCGGCAAGGTCACCGACCGTGGGATTGAGCTGAGCTAGACCGAGGCGCATGAAAAGAGATGAGCGGGAAACGTGAACGGGTTTCCAAGGCGTGACAACTCGCAACCCGGGCTTGCGCTCTGCGTCAGGCCCACGATTTGCTCTCCCTTCCTTTTATGCGCTTCGCTTTGCTCCGCTCGGTCCTTCTTTCCCTGATACTCTCCAATTGCGTTCAGGCCGCGGAATCGCCGGTGACGCTGACCCTCGAGCAGGCCCTCGCTTCCGTCGAGGGCGTCAACCTCAGCGTTCTTCTCAGCCGGGAAGCGGCCGTGCAGGCGCTCCAGACCTTCAATCAGCAGCGCGCCAGCATCCTGCCGATCGTCAATGGCAGCTTGCAGCAGCGTCGCTCGCAGGGCGTCAGTATCGCGACGGTCGTGGTGGCGTCCGGCCGGCCCGCGAGTCGCCTCGACGGCCTGCTCACTGCCAACTATCTCGCGTTTAATCCCGCGGTTTTCTCCGCCGTCAAAGGCGCGCGCCTCGGCGTGCAAGTCGCGCAGGAGAACGTCCAAGCCGTCATTCAGGAAGTGCTGGCCAATGTCGCCGACACCTATTTCGCCCATCTTCGCAATCTGCGGCGGGTCGACGTGCTCGACGCCAACATTGCCCGTGCCAAGTCGCTCCTCGATCTCGCCCGCAATCAGCTCAACGCCGGCGTGGCCACGCAGATTGACGTCACCCGCGCCGAGGCCCAGCTCGCCTTTGCCGAGCAGGCCCGGCTGCAACAGGCCACCGCTGTTTATCAGAGCGAGTTGTTCCTGAAACGACTTCTCGACCTCGAGCCCATCCGGGAACTGCGACTGGCGAACTTCGAGGTCCAACGCGTCAACCCGACACTCTTTGGTCTCGCCGAGGAAAAGACCGCCTTTGAAAAACGCGCCGACTTCATCGCCGCGCAGACCGCGCTCGAACAAACGCGGGTGGCGATTCGGACCGCCACGTACGAGCGCCTGCCGTCGTTGTCCTTGAGCGGCAACTACGGCCTCGCCTCCGCCCAATACGATGA
>CAYVDZ010000879.1:2060-2704 GCA_964450575.1 uncultured Opitutus sp. | reverse complement strand
TCGGTGGGCTTGTGGGAATTCGTTGCCGTGGTGAGCCACTCGTCGATCTGGGGCGAGGAGAGCACGTCCGAGGCTGGCAGTTCATCGAGCGACTTGATGCCGACAAATTCGAGAAACTGGTCCGTCGTGCCGTATTGAATCGGGCGACCGGGGGAGTTCGCCCGGCCGACGATATAGATGAGTTCGCGTTCGAGCAGCTTGTTGACGCCACCCTCAGCCGAAACCCCGCGAATGGTTTCAATCTCCGTCTTTGTCACCGGTTGACGATACGAGATCACGGCGAGGGTTTCGATGGCGGACTGCGTCAGTTTCGCTGGAGGCGGCTCCTGGCGCAGAATGCGCACCCAGCGCGCGAAACGCGGATGGGTAACGAGCCGATAACCCGAGTTTCCCTCAATCAAGAGCAGGCCTTCGTCCGCCGCACGCAAATCAGCCGCGATGCCGTCCATCGCTTCGCGGATCTGCGTCGCAGTGATCAACGACGGCACGTCGACGTAAAGCTCAGGGTCTAGCGTCGGCTCCAGAGGGATCTCAGCCGGATCGGCCGACTCGGCGGCCACGGCAACAGGTGAACCCGCCTCCGGGATCGATTCGGATGCGATTGCCGTGGGCTCTGCCGGCGCGGCGTCAACGGGAGGCGGAGC
>CAYVDZ010000879.1:0-2050 GCA_964450575.1 uncultured Opitutus sp. | reverse complement strand
ATTCGGAGCGTCCGCGGCGACCTCGTCTTCGACTTCGAGCCCCGCGTCTCCCTGAGCATGAAAACGGGTAAACGCCGCTTGGATGTCTTTGATCGCGAGCGGCTGGCTGGACGAAAGCAACAGTGCTTTCAGCACCTTTTTCAAATTGAATGCCATGCAGGTATCGAAGGTCGAGTGAATGGGGCCGCTCCGAATTGAAGCAACTCCGAAAACTCCGAACCGCGGGCCGGGCCGTCCGCACCACGCGTTCGAAACGGACCCGAGCCTCAACCGCGCACCGGATTTTGCGGAAAACAGATCCGCCCCACGGCCTCATCGAAGTCGGCCGCCCCCCGCAGAATCTCGATTTCGAGCCGCAAATAATAAAGCGGAAGCGGACACGGCAGGTTCTCCCGGATGCGGACCGCGTCCTTTTCCGTGGTGACAAGGCACTCGGCGCCCTCGCGCTGCGCCATCACGAACAACTCGGAAATGTCTTCCTCATCGAAGCGGTAATGATCCAGAAAGCGTTCGCGGCCGACCAGGTTGGCGCCAAGATCCCGCAGGAATTTTTCAAAACTTTCGGGTGTCGCGATACCGCTGAACGCAAAGACCCGTCGCCCTTTTAAAAAACTCAAGGGCTCCCGCTCCGTGGCCACTTGGGCGCACGCCCCGAAGCGCTGGAGGTACTGCGGACGATGCGCGCACTCGATGATATCAACGTCCGGATTGTGCTGCGTGATCAGGCGCTCGAGTTCCGGGTCGCGCTGGCCATTGGATTTCGTGAGGAACACGTAGCTCGCGCGCTTCAGGTGCTTGATCGGCTCACGCAGGATGCCCCGCGGGAGCAGGTGCCCGTTGCCAAAGGGATTGGTCTTGTCGACCAGCAGCAGATTCAGCCGGCCTTTCAGCGGGAGATATTGAAAGCCATCGTCGAGCACGAGGGTGTCGCAACCAAACTTCTTGATCGCATACGCGCCCGCTTTGACGCGGTTTTTGTCCACGAGCACGATCACCCCGGGAAGATTGCGGGCGAGCATGAACGGCTCGTCGCCGGCCTCATCGCTATCGAGCAGCACGGTTTTGCCATCGCTGACGATCTTGGGGGGCGTCTCTTCCGCATGCGTCATCCGCCACCACCATTTTTGCCAGAGCGGGATGGATTTGCTCTTATAACCGCGACTCAGAATCGCGACGGTGCGGCCGCGATCCCGCAAGGCCTTGGCAAACTTCTCCACCACGGGCGTCTTGCCGGTGCCGCCGACCGTCAGGTTTCCGACCACCACCACGAGGCAGCCCAACGGTTGATCATGTAAAATTCGGGTTCGATACAGCCACAACCGCGCCTGCGCGATCCCGCTGAAAAGCCACGAAAAACCCTGCAAGACCGCTCCGTAAACCGCGGGGCCCGCGCCGTCCCTACGCCCATAGATCACGTCGATCGTATAGAGCTCGAGGGCGTTGAGTTGTTTCTTCAGCCATGGCTGCGACATTGCTAAATACGAATGAAGGTTGACGCTCCCGGCTACGTAAACAGTTTTCGCCGCGCCTCCGCGCACTCACTATGAGCTACAAACTCTTCATTCCCGGCCCCATCAATGTCTCGGAAAAAACGCTCCGGGCGATGACGCAACCCATGATCGGGCACCGCAGCACGGATTTCGTGGCGCTTTACCAATCGATGCAGCCGGAACTGCAGGCCCTGCTGTACACCCAGGATCCCGTTTACATTTCGACCAGCAGTGCATGGGGCGTGATGGAAGGTGCGGTGCGTAATGTCGTGCAAAAAAAAGTACTCAACTGCATGAACGGCGCCTTCTCGGACAAATGGTACGACGTCGCCCTGCGGGACGGCAAGCAGGCCACCGCGCTCAAGTTTGAATGGGGCCAGCCCGTCGACCCGGAAGCCATCCGCCGCGAGTTGGCGACCGGCGCTTACGATGCCATTACGCTGATTCATAACGAAACGTCGTGCGGCTGCATGAGCGATCTCCCAGCCATCATGCAGGTGATCCGTGAGTTTCCCGAGGTGATCTCGATCGTGCCTTTTTCGATGTCCTTTGGGCGAATC
>CAYVDZ010000878.1:0-2710 GCA_964450575.1 uncultured Opitutus sp. | reverse complement strand
GGACGAAGTACGAGTTCACCAACCGACCATTGGCCGGACTGGCCCTGAGCGCGGGCTACCAGCGCCGGGAAGGGCCGATTCCGCTGGATGCATCTTTTGCGCGCAAGTTCGTCGTGCAGGACACCTACGATCGCCTGGATCTTGTCGCCGCTTTCAGCACGCGGGTTTTCCAGCGGCGGGTGCGGTTCCAGCTCAATGTCGACAACGTCACCGACGAATTCCATGCGGACCGGTCGCTGGGTTATGCCAATCCCAGGACCTGGCGCATCTCGGCCAGCACGACCTTTTGAGGTGAGTTTTCCCGGGCGATTTTCGGCCTTCGCCGCCGCCTTCCCTTTTCCGTCACGCGCATCGCTGAACGCGGCGTCGTGGCGGAATCACCCCCGTTGCTTTCAATGAAAACAAAACAGCACCACACGGCTCAGCCGCCCGCTCCCGGGTTGAGGCGCGGTTTGTCCCTGCGCGCGATCCTGGCCTGCATGGTCGGCTGCGCTGCCGCTCCATCTGACCTATTTGCAGCGGCCGGCGAAGCGGCTTACGATGTGATCATCATCGGCGGAACGCCGGCGGGAATTGCAGCGTCGATCGCCGCCGGACGGGCCCACAAGAAAGTGATCGTGATCGAGCAGTCGCCCGTGCTGGGTGGGATGCTGGCCTCGGGTGTTCTCAGATTGGATGATTATCTCGCGGAGGCCAACAGTGGCGTCATGGAGGATTTTCGACTGAGGGTGCGAAAGTATCATCGGGCCGAACTCGCCAACGATCCGCTGGTGAAGGAGCATTTGAAGGAGGCGATTTCCCTGCGCTGGAATGTGGCCGAGGGACGGACGTGGGAGCCGAAGACGGCCGCCCGGATCTATGCTGAAATGGTGGCGGAGGTGCCGACGGTCGCGACCCGTTTCAACGAGGTGGCCGTGGGCGTGAAACTGGCCGGAGACCGCGTCGTTGGCGTGGTGACCCGCGAGCGCGACAATCAGGGACGTCTCGGGCGGACCTATGAATACTCGGGCCGCGTGATTATCGATGCGACGTATGAAGGCGATCTGGCTGCCTTCGCCGGGGTGCCATTTCGGATCGGCCGGGAGGCCCGGTCAAAGGAGGAGCCCCATGCCGGGCTCATTTATACCGATGGCTTCTGCAACGACGATCGGGTGCTCAAAGGAACAATTTTCCCGGGCAGCACGGGAGTGGCCGACGACAAGACCCAGGCCTTTACCTTCCGGGTTACGGCCAAGGATTTTGGCCGGCCCGATCATCCGTTTCGGATGAAGGCTCCGCCGCCGGGCTATGATCCGGCGAAATATAAATGGAATCCCGCGCAGAAGCCGATCGTTCCGAACGGGAAATTCGACATGCTCGGCATCAATTGGGGTGCGGACCTGGCGGGACACTCGACCCGCTATGTCCTGGCGGGCTGGGAGGAGCGGGTAGAGGTCGAGCAGATCTTTCGCAATCATTCGCTCGGCTGGTTGTATTATATCCAGACCGAGGGCGGATCGCCAAACATCGGGCTGGCCGACGACGAATTCACCGACAACGGCAACCTGCCTTACCGCCTTTACGTCCGGCAGGGTCGCCGAATCGAAGGGTACTATACCCTGACGGAAAGCGACGTGCACAAGGACCTGCGGGGCGACGGCCTGAGGGGGCCCTTGAACCCCGACTCGGTCGCGATCGCGATGTATCCGATCGATTCGCACAACGTCCAGAATCCCACCGACCGCAACTCGCCCTGCTATGGACTCGGAGCGGCGGAGGGCACGCTGCACCTCCAGGACGTCACGGGACCTTATCAGATTCCGTATGGCGTGATGGTGCCCAGGAACCGCAAAGGCCTGCTTTTCCCCGTGGCCATATCTTCCACCCACGTGGCCATGTCGAGCGTCCGCATGGAGCCGCCGTGGTCAGCGCTCGGGCAGGCGGCCGGGATTGCCGCCGTGCTCGCGCTGGACGGCGGTCGCGAACTCAACGACGTGCCGGTGGGCGCCATCCAGGACGAACTACTGCGCCAGCGATGCATCCTTTTTTTCTACAAGGATCTTCCCGGCGACGCGCCCGGATTCGAGGCCGTGCAGAAGCTGAGCCTGCGAGGGGCGCTGGATGGCGACGAAAACTATTATTTCCGTCCGGATCAGCCGATCACGCTGGGCGAGTTTGCCCGGCTCGCGATAAAGGGCCTCGGGCTCAACCTGAGTATCTCGGCCGCCCATTTCGCCGACGTCCCCCGCAGTCACTCCGCCTTCAAGTTCATCGAGACCCTCTATGACTATTCGACGCAGTCGGCGCAGCCGTTTCTCGACTACGAAGTGCGCGACTATCTCAACTATTGGTGGGGGTCGCGAACGGTGAAGGGCCCGCCTGCCTTTGCCTACCCGGATCGCGCACTCACTGCAGGAGCAGCCGCGCGGATCGTTGCAGGATTGCTGGGAAAGCCCGCCCCCGTGACTACGGAGCCGCGTGCGCTTCTGAGCCGCCGGGAAGCCGCCGAGCTGATTTACCGGCATTCAAAATGAACGGGGCCACGGACCTCGATGCGGCCAGGTGAGGCTGCTACACTCGAAAACCGCGTGCGCACGAAACGGATAGGTCTGGTCGCTCCCTTCCGGCAGCAGAATCGGCTCGCCCGCTCCGACGATTAGCCCGGTAATTTCACATCTTCCATTGTCATTGCGAGCCCGAGGAACGAGGGCGCGGCAATCCAGCTAGATGG